>JAPLYC010000032.1 GCA_026395755.1 Candidatus Parcubacteria bacterium
TTGGTATTCGGCGATTAACTCGCTGATATTGTCGCTTTCTTCGAAAACTTTCCAGTATTTTAAGGTTATTGGTTTGGGCGAACCCTCTTTAACAACTCCAGCCGGCAAACTGCCGCATTTAGCGCCGGTAGTGGCCAGAAATGCAAAAATCAAGAAGAGGACGATTAGTTTTTTGTTTGGATTTCTTTTAAACATAATTTTTATTTTAAGTATAAAGGCCGAATATTTTTAAGTCTAAAGTTTAAGGTATAAAGTCTAAGTCAAGTCTAATGCTTAAAGTCTAAGGTTTAAATTTTAAATAAATCTTCCAAAAATTAGCCTTTAGCATTTAGTCTTTAGACTTTTCTTTGTTTTCAAGCGTAAGGATTGATTTAGAAAATATCAAAGTTAATTCATGAGCTTCTTGCCAATATTTTTGACACTCATTTTTAAGTTCTGGGTTTGCCTTACCAATTAAATCCAGCCAATATTTTGATTCTTTGGCTTCTTTTTTGCAAATATATAGTTTGTTTTTAAAGTCACGTTTTGAACAAGCACCGCTTGCTTCACAATAATTTGCGCCAATACTTGTAACAGATCTGATGGCTTGACTAATTAAAGGTAGATTAATAACGGTTTTGGGAATTTTTTTTTGCAAATATTATAATATTTGCACTGAATTTTGTAGTTCTCTCCTCTAAATTCATCATTTTTTTATATTAATTTTCCAAAATTTAGCCTTTAGCCTTATTTCAATAAATCTTCCAAAATTTAGCCTTTAGCTCTTAGCCTTTAGACTTTCTAGATAACTGATTTTAAGTAGTCCTTAAATTCTTTATTTAAATCAGGGCGTCCAAGGGCAAAATCAACATTAGCTTTGAGCCAGCCTAGCTTGGAGCCGGTATCATAATATTTGCCTTCAACTAAGCAGGCGTAAAGGGCGCGTTTTTGGGACAGATTAAAGATTGCGTCTACCAGCCACAGTTCACCGCCCTGGCCGATTTCGGTTTTTTCCAGGATTTCGAAAATATCAGGTGTCAGAATATAAGCGCCGATTGTACCGATACGGCTGGGTGCTTTATCCGGACCCGGCTTTTCAATAATTTTTTTAATTTTAATAATATTTTTTTCAACTTCAGTGCCGTCAATGACTCCGTATTTTTTGGTTTCTTCGTCATTAATTTTAATGGCAGTCAAAACAGGATCCTGATATTTGTCATACACATCCATTAATTGTTTCAAGCGCGGCTTGCCAGAATTAACAAAGAGATCATCGCCCCAGATAACGGCAAAAGGTTCGTCGCCGATAATTTTTTTGGCATTTAATACGGGTGTGCCATTACCGTAAGGGCCTTTTTGGCGGACATAAATAAAATTGGCCATGTCCGCAATCTCCTTAATTTCTTCGCGCAATTCTTCCTTACCGTTTTTTTTTAGCCAGTTTTGGAGCTCATAATTATAATCAAAATGAT
This sequence comes from Candidatus Parcubacteria bacterium, assembly GCA_026395755.1. Lineage (GTDB taxonomy): Bacteria > Patescibacteriota > Patescibacteriia > CAIXNZ01 > CAIXNZ01 > JAPLYC01. Next base: position 1,452 of record JAPLYC010000032.1, read on the forward strand.
CTTCAATGGCGCGTTTGGAAGCGCCTGTTACTAAAATAATGTCTTCAATGCCTGAAGCAACTGCTTCTTCCACAATATATTGAATTACCGGCTTATCAATTATGGGCAGCATTTCTTTAGGCATGGCCTTGGTGGCTGGCAAGAATCTGGTGCCAAAACCGGCGACGGGAATTATGCATTTTTTTATTACAGACATAGGTATCACTAATTATCACTAATTTAATACGAATTAGTGACTAAGATTACGGTTAAATTATACCACGAATTGCCTTAAAAATACACACAAAAAGAGCCCCGCATTATGGAGCTCTTTGGGGATATGTTATTTAATCACTTCTGCAGTCATGGTAAAGTCGCTTTTACCGTCCAGATAGATTTCAGTCTTAGCATCCCAAAGCTTGTAAATGGCGGGATATTTGCCGGTTTTCCAGTAGGCGAGTAGGCGGAAATCAAAAGTAATTTCTTCGCCGGGTTTAACTGTTTTTTTCACTTTTTTAATGGTTTTTTTATCATACCAGGACCAGTCTTTAAACCAGGAATTTGTGCCGTCAATATCAGTGCTTTTTAATATCGGATTAGTCCAGGTCTTGGTACCGGTATTTTTAATAGTCAATGTGACTTTTGGTCGGGAGTTTCTTTTGGCTGTCAGAGGCAACGTGTTTTTCGTTATCTGGCCGGCATAGGGCGCCAGAATATCAATAACCTGCGCCAGATCAAAAAATTTAGTATCATTATAGTTTAAAGTAAAAGATAGGGGAATTGTGCCTGGATTTTTCGGGGCTTGAACGGAAAATTCAAATGTCGCCGTGGCATTGGGATAAATTATTTCTTCGTTGGGCTTGAATGAGCCTGATTCATCAGCCCAGGTCGCAGCTTTTAAATCTAAATTGCCGGAAATCATTTGTAATTTCAGCATGCTCTTATTCCAGGCCTGGTTGCCGTCATTGCGAAATTGCAGGAGTACTTTTTGTTCTTGTTTGGCAGATAATTGGGTCGGCAAGTCGGATTGAATTAAGCCGGCTTTAAATATCGGCTGATCTGTGGTCGTGCCTTGGCAATTGCAGGCGATTTTATTTAAAGTAATGGCGAAATCAGTGTCAGGGAAGTAGCCTTTATCTTGCCAGGCTAAAACGAATTTTTTGGTTTCGGTAGCCTGGGCAGGCGCACTTAAAGTCATTTTAAACTTGCCTATTTCACCAGGATAAACATTACCGCCCATTAATTTAAAAACCGGATAAGCGGTTTGGTTTTCAGGTATTTCATCTTTATCAGAGGCTAAAGCGATTTTAAAAGTATCAAGCTTAGCGATTTTATTTTTTAGATGAGTATCGGAAACATAAAGATAATTATCTTCATAGCCGCGCCAGGGTTCCTGTCCTGTGTTTTTATATTCTACGTATACATCGGCTGTTTTGGTCTCTTCAATATTAATTTCGCTTGCGCTTAAGCGCACAAATTGCGCGCCCGTTGGTAGGGGTTTTTTATAGCCGCCCAGGTCAATTAAAGCATTGTAAGCAAGCTGTCTGGTTTGCGGTAGGGCATCATAAATTAAATTTCCGGGGCAGGTGGTGCTACCGACATCGCGATGGCCAATAACATTGGCTAAGATTTGGCCGTGAAATTCGCTTTGGCCCAATGGGTCAATATTAAATTCCTGAGATTTTACCGCAATTAATTTATTTAAGGCTTGTTTGGTTGCCTCGGTCAGATTATCGGGAGTATTACAGTCTGCTTTTTTTTTCTCATTTAAACCCGTGTCATAACAGCCTAAAATGGCAATGCCGATAGTATTTCTGTTCCTTAAATAAGCATGACCGCCGACTGTGGCTTCACCGCCAAAACGGCCTTCATAAATATTTCCCTTGGAATCAATTAAATAATTATAACCAATATCGCCCCAGCCGCGTTCCACCGCATGATAATAATAAATTGCTCTGACAGTGGCTCTGGGATCGAGATTGGCTTTTTCACCCGCCGTGTGATGGATGACAAATTTTTGCGGAGTATAATATTCTTCAGGCCATAAATTAGTACCGTTGGAATCAAAGCGTAAAGATTCATCAGCGCCCCATTCGGCGCGGGAAATAATTTTTAAATTTTGGTCATTGGCGTCTAAGGCAATTTTAAAATTGCCCGAAGGACCTTTGCTGGTATCTAAATAAGAAAATTTTAAAGACTGCAAGTTTGCTTTGGCTTCGTCATTATTAAAAACCAATTTATATTGAAATGAATCAGTCAGCTTAGTCGGGATCATTTGGCTGGAAAGTTCAGCTATGGCAGTGTCTTTGCCCTGGTAATCATCATCAGGTTCCATCAGTATCCAGTTGCCCCAATTTTCATTTAAAAAGCGGACATAAAGGTTAAATTCAGGATTTTGGCTGGAATCAGCTTGCTGCCATTTGATGTATATGGCATTAAAAGGGAAGTTAGCCTTTAAAACCGGGGAAATTGTATCATTTTGGCTAATATTGGCAGAAATAAAAAAGGAACCATTTTTAACAGGTTCGCTGATAAGCATTTGGCCGACTTTAGTTTCAGTATTTGGCTTCGCATAAGTTAAAATCAATGACAGAGCCACTGAGCCAAAAATAACTAAAATTAGCACTAATTTGGTTTTGATTTGGTACTTCATTTTTGATTTTAATTTTTGCAATTTTTTTAATTTTGAGATCTATCGTTCAAAATCAATCCGCCGTAGTTTTGGTGAATATCGTATAAATGGCTAATATCAGATCATTTATGTTTCAAACGAAGGTGGATGATTTTTGTTTTAGTCTGAATTAGGCTTAATTTAGCTTAATTATACTCTCATTATAGCAAATTTTTCGGGCTTTGTAAAGGGTTTATAGCCATTTATGGCTAAAGTTACTGTTAAAATCACTAATCACCAAGGTTGGGACATTTGTTAGGAATCCAATTCCCTCGTAATTTGAGCTCAAATTAGCATTTAAGCAATTTTCCAAGGGAATTGGATTCCGAATAATCGTCGTAATTCATCATTTTAGCTAATTACTGATAAAAAAAGCCCAGTCATTTGACCGGGCAAAGGGAAAATATTTGAATTTTTTGGCTTAGTTGGCCTGGTAAGGACTCTTGTCAAGAAAATAACCATAAAGTAGGAAGACGGCATATAATACAAAGACAATTGCAGGAGCAATAAAGCTTTCGGTTATTGCCAGGCTAGCAAGCAAGATCAGACCCATTAGCATCCCAGAGACAAAGGGGTGTCTAATAGTAAAACCATAAAATTTCTTCATCACAAACCTCCTAAAGTTACAATTCAGCTTCAATTTTAGGTTGTTCCGGTTCACTATTAAGTCTGATAATATCAAAAATCAACTGTTTGTCAATGCCTTTGAGAAGATAAAGGGCTCCGAGATAGACAATACTAGCGATTAGTAATTGTAAAATGACATTTAAGTTAGGAATTAACGCCAAAACTAGACACATGCTCAAAGTGGCTAAAATTATTTTTGGTAAAAGCTTTAAAGAAGGGACTTGTCCGGTTGTTTTGGTAACCACAATAAAATTGACAATAAAAATAAACGCTTCGGAAATAATAGTAAAGACAGCTGCGCCCCAGTAGCCGTAAAGCGGAATGGTAATTATGTATCCGGCCAATGCAATAGCCGCGTTGATTAAATAAAATTTTACCATTTGAGTTTGTTTGTCTAAAACTACGATGGTGTAACCGTAAATGGAATTGATAAAAATTATGGCTGTGGCAATGATTAAAATTTTCAGCAAATCGCCGGAAACCGTAAAGTCAGGGCCGGCAATAAAAGTCATTAAGTTCCTGGCGACAAACCAAGTGCCAAAAATCATGGGTAGGGACACAATTAAAAGCAGGTCAAAGATTTTTTGAAAAAATTCCTTAAACTTTTCGAAATTATTGGTTGTCCAGTAGATGGTTAAAAGCGGCATGACAATGCCCATGAACATGAAAATGAAATTAACCAGAATTTCCAGGACGCGATAAGGCGCGTTGTAAATCCCGACTTCAGCTTGGGTGCGAACCAGGGAAAGAATTAAAGTATCGGCTTTGAAATAAACCAAATTAAACGCAATACAGAGGGCAAGCGGCCAGGTAACTTTCAGAATCTTTTTCCATTCGGGCCAATTGAAAGTAAATTTTATTTTGACATAGCGCAAAGCGAAAATATAATTGATCAGAAAATTTATCAGACTGCCCAGGACAACGGCGGCCATAATGGCAAGCAAGCCATAATTTAAATACGCAAAGATTGCAGTTAGTGTCAGGAGAATTGCCCGCCCGGCGATTTCAGCCACGGTCACTGCCACCATTTTTAATTCTTTTTGGTAAAGGCTGATTAAAATCTGGTTTAAGGCGGAAAAGAAAAAAGATGCGGTCGTAACGGCAATGCCGATTTTAATCAGATTGTCATAAGGAAAGAAAACCACAATCAGGGGAGCGATGCCCAGGAAAATTAAAGCTGAAAAAAAGCGCAGGGTGAACAGGTTATTAAAAATATCTTGCTGGTTATTTTTAGGATCAGAGATTAGGCGCAGAACCGCCACTGACAAACCCATGTCCACCAGAATGGCAAAGAATTGCAGATAGGCGGTGATCGTAGAATACTGGCCAAAGCCGATTTGACCCAGGTAGCGGGTCATAATCGCAATGGTAATCACGCCTAAAAAAGTGCCGACGATTTTGCCGGCGAATTGGATCATGGTGCTATGCGCGATTTTGCGGGTTAGACTCATATGTTTAAGTTGGGCGAAAACTGCTGTTCTTGTGTCATGGTGAGCCTAGTCGAACCATACGCAGTCGGTGTCGCCCGTTCGACTGTGCTCAGGGTGACAAGAACAGCAGTTTTCGCCTTTTCATTTATCATACCAAAGTTTTCAGGTTTTTAACATCAAATGACTCAAAGTCAGTGGAGTAAAAATAGGTCAAATTTTTAAGTTGCGATCTTTTATTAGCTTTAAGATTAGCATAAATTTGATGAGTAAATTTTTTGAACAAAAACCCCAAAATCATTGACCAAATGCGAAAAAAATGATATAATAGATATAGACAAATAAAAAAGCATTTGTCTGCCCAAAATAAAAACAAAATTATGAAAAATACAATTAATCTTTCCTTAGGTTGGAGAGATGTTCAAATTCATAAGCGAGCTATGATGCGTAAAAAGTCGCAAATCGACTTTTGGTTAAGCATAATCATAGCTTTTTTAATTATCTTTGTCATTACTCAGCTACTCTCGCAAGTAGATGCTTATATCCGTTTGCCTTTGGAAAAAAGTTTATCTTTATTAAATCCTTTACAAATAAACTATGCTTCTGCCGCCAATGAAGAAGCTTTGAAAATAATTCAGTCCCAAAAGGAATTACAGCTTAACCCCGGAGCCTCAGCCGACTTTACTGTCGGGTATAAAAATTTAAGCAAGCAAATCTGGAAACAATCAGGTACCGGTAAGGTGGATCTGCGCCGTAAGGACAGTAAATCTTTAGTCTTAAAAACGACTTTAGATGCCAAGGAAAATAAATCAGGAGAAATCGGCTATTATAAAATGAAATTAACCGCGCCGACCAAGGAAGGCACCTATAAGTATAAATTTTTACTGGTTCGTGACGGTAAAAAAGTTTTAACCGGCAGTGATCTGGACATTACCATTAAAGTGAGTAAAAATATTGAGACAAAAATTGTGGTTAATACTCCTGCTCAAACAGCAACCGCATCGGCTGTAAACACAAATGTTGCCAATAAGCCCATGGGCTTGGCGGAAATTTGTTTAAGTTTTGGTAAGTCAAATTTTAAAGCCGCAACCATTGATAAGCTTTTAGCTGATGAATGTTTGAAAATTGGCATTAAAGTTACTGATGAAGGTGCTTCTTATATTAATTTAGGCACTCAACCTGTCGCCCAAACAGCGACATATCCCGCACCTACTCCTATTCCTACTCCCACTCCTACGCCAACGCCACTACCGACTCCTACACCTACTCCAGTTCCTACTCCGACTCCCACACCTACCCCGACCCCGACTCCGACAACTGCCGCCAATGGTCCGATTATTCGAGTTGGCTTATATTCTACAACTGAGCCGATTATTATTACCGCTAATAGTGATTACAAAATTTTAGATCAGAATAAAATTATCCTGGCTTCCGTACCGGCCGGAATTTCAGCCACAGTCCAATTTAATTTTTCCTCAAAAACATATTCCTTTAATGCCAACGGCACCAGCTTAGCCACCAGTTCTTATATTAGACTGGAAAGTGCCAATAGCGGCAATGTCTTTGAAATCCTCTCTCTTAATCAAAGACCGGCCTGGAACCAGACTTTAAATGACAATAAATATTTAGGCACTCTGGAAATTCGTTATGCATCAGCAACTTCCAAATTATGGGTTATTAATGAATTGGAAATAGAAAATTATTTAAAAGGTCTGGCTGAAACTTCCAATTCTTCTCCCATGGAATATCAAAAAGCATTAATTACCGCTGCCCGCACTTATGCCATGTATCATTATAACCGCGGTACCAAGCATGCGGCTGAATATTACACTATTGATGCGACTTATGATCAGGTTTATAAGGGTTATAATTCTCAGATCCGTCTAACACAGGTTAGCGCAGCCGTGGAAGCAACACGCGGTCAGGTAGTTACTTATAATGGCGTTGTTGTGGTTACCCCATATTTCTCCTATTCAGACGGTCGTACCAGAAACTGGGAAGATGTCTGGGGTGGAAGTGTTGTGCCCTGGTGCCGCGGAGTCAAAGAGCCGGCTGATTATGACAAGACTGCTATGTATGGCCATGGTGTCGGATTATCAGCTCACGGTGCTTTGCATCTGGCAGCCAATTACAATTATACCTTTGATAATATCCTGAAATACTACTATACAGGAATTGAGATTAAGAAAATTTACTAGTTTATATTTAAAAAGAGCCTCAATATCGCAGAGGCTCTTTTTGCGTTTAAGTGATATGGATATTTTGACTTTAGATTATTATTTATCCGTGGTTCAGCAACTTATTCTGCTCCTTGTTTTTTTTCTTTTATTTCCGCAAAAACCTTATCATCAAATTCTTTCTCATGTTTTTGAATCAGATTATTCAGCACGCGTACCACATCAAAGGGATTATCAACCTGGCGGAAAACAAAGCGCTGGATTTCACCGGCTGTTTGCACGTGGACATCTCCGTAAGAAAAAAATGTCTGCCAAAAGCCTTTTTGAATGCCGGAGACATCCTGTATTTTGTCCAGGTCATGTTCGGCGATCTCGCGATTAAATAGGCCGCGTTGTTCAATATTAATTATTCTTTGGTCAGTGACAATCCAGACATCCAGGAAATAATCAATAAAAGTATTGAGGAAAAAAAGCATGACAAATAAATAATAGATGCTGCCTAAAAGCACAAGAAAGGCAGATGGCGCTGCCAGAGCTAAAATATCGGAGAAATTGGCAACTAAGTAATAGTAGACGCCGATCGGAATGATAATTAAAATTAAAAGAAATGCCCAGCGTCCGGCCAGGGCAATGGGATGACGGCGTAAAAATAAGATTAGCTTTTCATCCTTTTGACGGTGGGGAATGGATTTTTCGATATACATAAAATAAGTTTAAAGTAGAAAGTAGAAAGTTATATAGTTCGTGGAAGATTAATTCAATTTAACTTTTAACTTTATAAACATTATACTTTATAACTAAAATGTGATGGTTTGAGACCAGTCGATTTGGGAGCCGAATTGGTAGGTAATGAATAAAATTAAAACAACTCCGGCCAGAAAAAGGAAAGTTACAAAAAAACTGGTAAAACTCAAGAATCCGTAATTGAATAAATGGTAAAGATTAAAAATGGCAAAGATAAAAAATCCGGCCAAAGCAATGGCGTAAATAATAAGTAAGACATAAAGTGAAATTTCGATCATATAGTGGCGCGTTTAGTTTGTATGGCTTGGTTAATATGATACTAATTTACTAATTGGCTACGAATCTACTAATAATTCAAGTTAATTACAATAATGTATTTTTATTGGGGGTGATTGGTTTGAGTCCCAGATGTTCATAGCCGAGCTTGGTCACGGTGCGGCCGCGGGGCGTGCGGGAGAGAAAGCCCAGTTGCATTAAAAAAGGTTCGTAAATATCTTCAATGGTATCCATTTCCTCGCCAATGGCCGCGGCCAGAGTATTTAAGCCGACCGGGCCGCCGGAAAATTTTTCAGCAATTACCAGCAGTATTTTGCGGTCAATTTCGTCCAGACCCAGCTGATCAATATCCAGTTTGGCCAAAGCGTCATTAGCTAACTCTAAGTTAATTTTACCATTTCCTTTGACCTGGGCAAAATCGCGTACGCGTTTGAGCAAACGGTTGGCTACGCGCGGAGTTTTTCTGGCGCGTTTGGCAATCTGGGTAATCGCATCGGGTTCAGCTTCAATTCCCAGAATATTGGCATTGCGGCTGATAATTTTTTCAATATCTTCATCTTTATAAAAATCCAATCTGAAATTAACGCCAAAGCGGTCGGTAAAGTATTTCTTCAATGACTTTGTTTAAGCGATGGATTTCATCAATGAATAAAATGTCGCCATTAGCCAGATTAGTTAAAATCGCGGCCAGGTCGCCTGTTTTTTCAATGGCCGGTCCCGAAGTGATTTTAATATTGGAACCCATTTCATTGGCAATGATGTGCGCCAGGGTGGTTTTACCCAAACCAGGACAGCCGTGAAGGAGGACGTGTTCAATTGGTTCATTTCTCTTTTTAGCCGCAGCCATAAAAATAGACAAGTTGTCCTTGACCTTGTCTTGACCAATATAATCCGCCAGTTTCTTCGGCCTTAACGATTTTTCAAAAGCAACCTCGTCAGGGGATTCCTTGGTGGAAATGATGCGATTTTTATCGTCTTGCTTCATATTCTTATTGGTATCTTATCGTTTTTTGAGGGAAAAAACAAGTTATCTCGTGCGCTGGCAGTATTAATAATTACCCATGTCCCCACGTAGGCGACACAAGCTTGTGTCGCCTACGTGAAGCATATTTGCACCTGCTAGCTTTTTAGGCAAACAAAAAAACCCTCCTTGCGGAGAGTCCTTTTGTTTTATATAAGTAAAGGAACAACTACTTCTCCTCCACTAAAGTAGCGGAGAATGGTGCCGAGGGCGGGACTCGAACCCGCACGACTTTGCAGTCAAAGGATTTTAAGTCCTTCGTGTATACCAGTTTCACCACCCCGGCTCCGTTAGAAGTACAGCGGAATCATGCCTCTTGCCGTTGATTATGTTAAACATAGAACAACGGTAAAATCAAAAAACCACTAAACTTCTAACGGAGCCGGCCTAACCAGCTAATTAGGCGCTTATGAATTTAATTGAAATTTTAATCTTTTTTTTAAATATCTGCCGCCGGGACCAGTTTTTAAATATTTTTCTCTTCTGATGGCATCAGTTTTATTCAGACAACATTCATAATAAATAAGAATTACTGGTAACCTGCACGAGGTTGAGTTGACCTTGCCGGATTTATGCAAATTAAGCCTGTTAGTCAAATCTGAAGTAAAACCGATATAAAACTCCCCATCTTTTCTACTTAAAAGTACATAAGTATAATACATACCCCCTTTACCAATATTTTATTATTTTCCTTTTTGTCTATTCTATATTAGAATAAAAGCAAGCTTATGTCAAACCCTAAAAAGGAGATATATTTAATTTTACAAAACATCCGCAGCCTCTTCAATATAGGCTCAATTTTTCGTTCAGCCGATGCTTTTCAAATTAATAAAATCTACCTTTGCGGCTATTCCGGCTATCCTCAGGAAAAACAGATGGCCAAGATTGCCAAAACCGCTTTAGGTGCTGAAAAAAGTGTTCCCTGGGAACATCATTGGCAAACAGCCAGTTTGATTAAAAAGTTAAAAACCAAAAAGATTCAGATTGTTGCTCTGGAATTAACTAAAAAAGCAAAGCCCCTAAAAATGTTTCAGCCTAAATTTCCCTTAGCGATTATTGTAGGCAATGAAGTCTTAGGTATTACCAAGCCGATCTTAAAATTGGCAGACCAACATTTTTATATCCCAATGCATGGTCAAAAGGAATCCTTGAATGTAGCCATTGCCGCCAGCATTGCTATGTACGATCTGAATTTGAAAAGAAAATAAAAAAAACACACCCAAGTGTGAATAGTCACGGACACGTTAACCGAATAACGTCTGACGAAACGAGCTTCGTTACCGTTTTACGTAAGACGACCGATGAGCGGGTGACCGGATTCGAACCGGCGACCTTTTCCTTGGCAAGGAAACGTTCTAGCCAACTGAACTACACCCGCCCAGTTACAAGTTTATGTATTTTTTAGTTTATCGCGGGTAAATAAACTATTAATAAAACAATGGTTTTAACAGTTATATACACAGACTTGTAACTGGGCCCGCATTCCTTTAATTTAAAAGGAAAAGAGCGTTCTTTTCCTTTATTTAAATTCATTTTACTATATGCCTTAAATAAAATCAAGAGCCGGTTGTCAATTGACAAAGTAAATAAAATATGTTAAGTTTGGTCATTAATCTATGGGAAGTCTCTTGCTCTGCAGGAGGCAAATCCAAACCATGGTTTAAAAGGAGACGGAGATGATTGATTATTACAAGGACGGTAAAAGGGTTGAACTGCACGCGATTTACGGCCTCGGCCAGGAAGGGCAAATGGTGGTTGTGGACCATGTCAGTTGGGCGGCAAATTCTGACACACCCCCTGATTTGGCTAAATACCCCCTGGCTGCCTATAACAAACCCTCTTTGTTTGTAATCAAAGAGAGAAAACAAAATAGCTATATCCTGATCGATAATCAGGGTAAGGAAATCGAGGTCGATCGTGATGATGGCAGTTATCTTTACCCCGCACAAGAATGGGCAGAATTTCGCAAAGAGGAAGCACTGGAGAAATTCAGGCGCAAAGACGCTAGAATCGCTCATCTTGAATCCCAGGTGGATTTGCTGAGAAACATTTTGATCCAGCAGGGCGTCAAGCTCATTACTTCCGAGCAGGCCGAAGTTATCAAGGAACTGTTTGGCAAAAAGGGCTGACCCCCGACTGAATTGAAAGCTAAAGACCCAATGATAATATCAACGGGTCTTTTTATTTTGGTAAATATTAGGTATAGTATAATAAACTAATTCAAAAAAAGTAAAATAGAGTTTTAGCATTGTAGATTATAGTATTTTTGTACTAAAACTCTATAATACTGAAATTCTAAAATACTAAATAAATATGACCCCATTAATCTACGCTTTAATCGCCTCCTTCATTGTCAGCCTTATTGGCTTGGCGGTTTTTCTGGGCTTATTTTTGCAAGAGAAACTTCTAAAGAAAATTTTAATTTTTTTAGTCAGCTTTTCCGCCGGCAGTTTAATGGGCGGCGCTTTTTTTCATTTATTGCCTGAAAGCCTGGAAGAAACAAAAAAACCGCTTTTGGTTTTTGTTTATTTATTGACCGGCTTTTGCCTGTTTTTTATCCTGGAAAAATTTTTACGCTGGCATCATTGCCACGGCAAGGAATGTCACCATCATGAGCATTTGGGGTACATGAATTTAATTGGCGATTCTTTCCATAATTTTTTGGACGGTTTAATTATTATCACAGCTTTTGTTGCCAGCACACCCTTGGGACTAGTTACCACCATTTCAATTATTTCCCATGAAATTCCCCAGGAGATGGGTGACTTCGGCGTTTTGCTTTATTCGGGCATGCCCAAGAAAAAGGCCATGCTCTACAATTTTATGGTGGCTCTTTTTGCCATGCTGGGAGTTTTCGTCGGATACTTTTTAATCCAATTCGTGGGAGGACTTCAAAGCTTTTTCTTACCAGCCGCAGCCGGCGGTTTCATTTATATTGCGGCGACTGATTTGATACCCGAACTGCAGGAAGAGATTAATGCTAAAAGTTCCGTGGTGCATTTTGGCATCTTTGTTTTGGCATTGGTTTTTATGTATTTAGTCAAAATTTTTGGTGGATAAAAAGCCACTTGATTTTCGCAGGGGATTGAGTTAAGATGGTTAGGCTTTAATTATTCAGCCTAGGGCTTATGCCAATGAAAATCAGCAGGTCTCTTATTTGCTTATTTACCAGCATTTTTTTAATATTGCTCAGTTTTAATCAGGTTTTGGCTCAAACAATAATTGAACAGAATGATAATGGCTGCGGCTATCAGGTTAAGGTAGCGGTGGTTTTTTATTTTAGCGGAAGTAATGCCAAAATTATGTCAGATCAGCTTTTATTAAAATGGCAGCAGGGCATAGAAAGAATTTGGGGGCAGGCTAATCAATTTGAAATTAGCGATAATAAATGTCCCGTACAATTTAATTTTGATTTAAAAAAAATTCCGGAGGGTCAAAGCTGCAATGATTTCTCCGATTATCATTGCATAACCGTGATAGATGAAGCAAAAAATCAAAGAGGTAATATTGCTGATGTGACTTTAGCTACAATCAATAGTAAATCAAATAGCAACGGTGAATGGACAATGGGTATTAGTGATTTGGCGGCAGCTCACGAGATCGGGCATTTATTGGGTTTAAAAGATGAATATCACTGGGGCTATCAATATCAGGATATAAGCATCCTAAGTGATTTTGAACAGATCAAAGAGCCGGGACAATTTTGGACTGCTTATGATGCCGCCAACTTACAGCTCGACCAAAATAATAAACAGTCAGGTTTGGCAGCTTTGTCATTCGATATTATTTCTGCGCAAAGTCCGTTTGCTTATGCTGAAATTGGCGCTCTTGATTTGGATCCCATTGATGTCAGCGGATACAAAGATCTTTATTTATCAGGTTGGGTATATTTACCCCAAGTTAGTGCTATAAAATCAATCAGCCTTAATATCGGTACTGATAATCAGGGCGGAATGTGGGGGACTATAGACAAAGACCCGCAAGATCAGGCCTTTACAACCGGCTGGAATTATTTAAGAATTAAAATTGATCAGATGACGGTTTATGGCACAGGCATAAACAATCAGAAAATTAATACTTTTATTCTGCGGATTAATTATGATGATTCAGCCCCAAATATAACCGGTATTAAGGTTGATAATTTTGCTTTGGGAAATTTTCAGAGAGTCTGGATTAATGATAATTTTCAGAGTGCGGGACCTCAGGATATTATGGCACAAGCCTGGGGCGAGGTGACTGTTTTGCCCCAAGCTTTGAGGAAAATTACTTCTGTGCTGGGAAAATAGGGATTAAATGTTGACAACTTTATTTTTTTCTGCTAAAATGTTTTTATCGTTTTGGATAGAAAAATAATCACCCATAGGCTGAGGAGGAATCATGTTTCAGTGTCATTCATATATTGCGCCCCACCAACTTTTAGAAGTATTAGAGGAGGTAGAAACAGAGATACGCAATAACGGCACGAACAAAAAGGAACAGGCAATGCTTTATCATCAGCTCGGCTCGATTTACGGCTTGATGGGCGACAGCAGCCAGCAGACATTTGCCTGGAGGCAAGCGCAACAGCTAGACCCCGAGAATGAAATCATTCTTTCTAGCTTAAAAAGCTTATCCAATTAAAGCTTTTTTTGTTTGCCACAATGGTCCATTAGGGACCCAGGACTCGTTTCTACGAGTCCTTTTTATTATTTGAAAAACCGCCTCGTACCATCTAGTACGGGGCGTGTGCGTTTAGAGTAAAGCTTTTAGGGCAGCGCATTATAATACATTGATTATTTAAAAAATGGTTTAAGAAGGAACACATCTTTTGTACTAAAATTAAATAACTTCCGCCTTCGGCGACTTACTTTTTTATAACTGAAAAAGTAAGCAAAAAAGTTTTGGGGGTCCTCAATGCGCTAGTGCATATGGTTTGTTCGTAGTATTGATGACGACGCTTATTCGGCCCCCCAAACCCCCAGGGAGGGTTGAAAAACGGTCAGTGCGATAATATTAATCAAAACGTTTAGCCCCGCGTTGCGGGGCAAGATAAATACCGTCGTCTATTTTGTCGGCGGTAGCTTATTATGTAAAAGAAAAACGCCACCCGTTGTGGGGGTGGCGTTGTGGGGCGTGGTTGATTGTCTTAAATGCCTTTTGGCATGTTGAACGTGAAAGTTCTGCCTTTTCTTTTCATCATGTCGCCGATCATGACGATGACTAGGGCTTCTTTGGCGCCGTCAGACAGGGGTAAGACGGAAACTTCGTCGAAGAGGACTTCGACCAGACCACTGAGGTTGGTGACGACTTCGCGGTTTTTGGCTGCCTGGGGATCGTTGTTCGCGGGAGCTGCCGTTCCGTTGGTTGGCGGCTGTTTCTGAATTTGCATGGCTTTCTCCTTTTTTGGTAGTCAGTGGATGTCGAGTTCAAGGCCGAGTTGCTCGGCGATGTCTAGGGCGAGATTGAAGATCATATCTTGAATTTCACGACTGCAGCCGGGACCGGCTGACAGAAACTCGAAGTACTTCCAGTTCTTGTCGGTCTGCCCGCCTTGGAAAAAGGTGCCGAGCTGCGATTGGCGGCCAAAGGTCCGCATAAATGTGGTCAGGCAGAGTTCTTCGAACTTGGATACCTTTTCGGGACATCCCGGCAGGTATATTTCGAGGCCATAGGTCATATGGTCGGGGACAGGGGTGCGAATCCAGATTCCGAAAACGTTGCCCATTTGGCCTCCTTTCGTAGGTTAAAAAAATGAACAGTCAATCATAAAGCAATATCTAAACATAGCACATTTGTAGACTTTTGTCAAATACAAAAACCTTCTCGGTGGGACTGAGAAGGTTTTTGTTTTTATCCAGATTTTGGTAAATCCGGTAGATATCTGGCTTAATTTAGCCATTCTTACCTTACTTAGCAGGGGTAGTAGCTGCATTTGCGGGATTAATAGCTTTGGTCCAGCCACCGATCATCTTGGAAACGCCCTCCAAGGATAGGGTTAATTCGCTGTATTTACTTTCAGATATCTGTTTAACATCCTTAGCCATATCAGCAAAAACCTTTAAAGTATCCAGCTTGCGCATAATTTGTTTTAAGGTTTGGAATTTGTCTATTTTGCTTTGTCTCGTGGAGATAACGATCATTTCTAAGATCTCTAAAACAGTAATTTCAGAGCTTTTTCTTAGGGTATTTTCTTCATTTTTAGCCAAATCAGACACCAGGTGATAAAGGCCGTAAAATTTTTGTAATAGTGGGAATTTTTCAGAAAAATTTTCAAAAATTGTTTTTGGTAAAGGCATAGATTTTAGTTTAATGTCTTAAAGTAAAAAGTTTATAAAGTCTCGCTATTGTAGATTTTTTAAAAAGGTTAGCTTAAACCTTTCATCTAATTTTAGCGTAAATATTCAATTTTCAAGGTGCGTTGTTTATATATTTAGGCCTAAACACTTGACAAAGTCTTAAATATGTGTTAATATGATGTATTGATTTAAGATTTGGTAACTAGGTAACAAAGGCTTTCTTTCAGAAACAAGAAAGGAGAATAACGATGCCACAGTTAAAACGGCAATATTTTCTGGGTCTGATGAAGCGGTTCGTCACGCACTGGATCGGCAATTCCGACATCGCCGTCGAAGCGCGTACTTTCGTCGCCACGCTCGAACACGAGACCATGCACCTTACGGATGACGAATTCAAGTCGCGCCTGGTCAAATGGGACAAGATCCTCTGCCAGGCCCCGGAAACGGTCTACCGGGAATATGTCCAGAGCGGCATCAGCTTCCAGTATGCCAATCCGGGCCACAGTGCCGTCTTCGCTGCCTGATCACAATCAACAAAATCCAGCTTTGGCTGGTACCTCGGTTTTTAAGCCGGGGTTTTTTCTTTTTAATTTAAAGTTCAAAATTAATAATTAAAAATTACAATTGATTGTTAAGGCCGAAGTCAGAAGTCTGAAGTCTGAAGTCAGAAGTTTGTAGGGTATTATTTTAGGTTCTGAGAATTTTTAACTATCTTAACTAATATTTTTATTATTTCTTTATTTTCATCTAATAAACAGTTAACGTTTTCAGAGTTAATTAAATCGGCATCTCGACACATTTGTAACCAGCATTTTGTTTCTTTAGCTTCTCTTTTTGCATTATTGTAATAATATATAAATTCTTTTCTAGTCAATGAGCTTTTGGCATGGATTATATTTGAATTTATCGATGTACCAGAGCGGATTAGTTGTTTCCCCAAGATAAAAGCAGCTGTTGTTTTCGGAAATTTATTTACAAGCTTGATGACAATAATTGCAAATTGGTAAGTCCTTTGAACAATGTCCTAAATTTTATTGATATTTTCCATAATAAAAAATTTAAATTTTTGTACTTCGTACTTCGGACTTCGGACTTTTATAAATAAGAAGTACGAAAACGCCGATCCCCAAAATTACTGCCGTCGCAATTAAGTATTTCAAGATACCCCCAGTTTGTTTAGTTGCCGGCAGGTCGGTCGTCGCCTGCGGTTCCGTGGCTATATTTTTTACAATATCTTCCTGCGAGCGCGGTAAAATCTGAAAGACGCCGTTATAATTACGCACAATACCTGTAACTGTCAGATTATCGCCTTCCACATAATTACCCTTGTTAATTTTCGTATTGGCGTTTATGTAAATCTCAGCTTCGCCGGTATCATCCTGGACAGCAAACTTTGAGCTATTTTTTTCAAGCAGTATGCCTGTAATTTTTACCAGATAATCAATGAGCGAAGTTTCGATTTCTTCTATTTTAATTTCATGCGGCTGCGGCGGCTCTTGCTGCTCAATAATTTTAATATCAGTATTTGAGGCAAGTTTCAGTCTTTTACTGCCCTGGCTATCTCCAATTGTACCGCTGACTTCCACTAAATCACCGATTTTTAATTCAGGCCAATTCGCCTTGGACATGTAAAGCTGAATACCGGAACCCGCCAGATACATAATTGTTTTGCCAAAAGTATTGGGTAGAGCGGAAACAACGCCTTTGGTGATTATTTTTGTGCCGCTGTCATATTGCTTGATATCTTTAACCTCTGCGCTAACGGTTTGGGCAATAGTTTTAGTTGCGGTTGTTTTTTTCGTGGTTTTGACGGCAGTAGTTTTTGTAGCTGTAGCCGTAGCTTTGGTTGTTTTCACTTCTTTGGATTGTAACGCAATCTGAACATCGGCTTTAGTTATTTTAATTTTTTGGGTTTCTGTAGTTTGCAGCAAACTATCGCTGACAGTTACGATAATTTGGTAAGTGCCTGTTTCTTGAAGTTGATATTGGGCAATGGCGCTGGTAAAGGTTTGGCCGTCAATCTGCCAAATAAAATTTAGTTTATCATTTTCCAAATCATAGGAATCAGAAGCGTCGCAGGTAATCAGCTCATTCACCATAGCTTCTTTGGGACAATAAATTTCAATAAGTGGCGCGTGATTTAGCTTCGTAATGATATTTTCCTTTTCCGGAGTCGGTGTGGTTGACCAATACCAGGTATTTTCAGAGTCCAAGCTATAGCTGACGTTATCGGGAATACTGGGCTCTTCTGCGTATTTTAAGGTTTGAATGGTTTTATTTGTCGGGCTGATCAACTTAACCGTATCTTTCAGGTTATTTAAGGCAATTCCGCTTTGTTCTCGTTTTATTAATAAATATTCGCCCGGCTTAATAACGGTAGTCTCAAAATCCTTGGCTGAAATTTTATAGGTTTTTTTCCCGGTAGAAGAAATTTGCCAACCGGCCAGATCAAGTGGCGCTGTTCCCGTGTTTTTAAGTTCAATCCATTCACCTACAGCATCATCGCCCAATGGATTGGGTAGTATTTCATTGAAAATAATTTGCTTGGGTTCTGTTTGCGGAATTTGCGGTTGGTTAAGATCGTCAGCAGATGAATTTTGAGCAGGAATCTCAGAGGGCAAGGGCGTATAAATATTTTGCGCGCCCTTGGTGGGAGTTTGTGTGACGCCAAAGCTGGTTGCGCCATCAGTTTGTCTGGCGGTGGAATTGGGATCTTCGGCTACCGGAGCTTTGCTGGTTCCGGAAGGCGCGGTCCAATTGCCGTAATAAACAGTGTCAAAAATTTCGTCGTTATCATTTTTTAAGATAATTACATCGCCGCTGTTGTTTAAAGCGCCTTTGGGTTTTTCCAGGACAAAATAGGGATTGTCAGTATTGGCGCCGATTTGACCCTCTAAGGTCGTGATAGTGTTTGAGCCGTCCAGTATTTTCCAGTCGGTCAAGTCAACGGTGAAATCGTTTTTATTATAAAGTTCAATCCATTCCACTTCTTCATCGCTAGGGTCGCTGACAAATTCATTGATGACAATGGTTTCCGTAATTGGTTGAGCAGGAATATCAGGGTCATCATTCCCGGGATTATCTGTCGGCGGATTATCAGGCGGAGGATCGTCATCGCCCGGGTCATCAGCTGGAGGAATTTCCGGATTGTCTTCGGTTAATTCATTAACGCGTCCGGCGCTGTTTCCAGTCGCGTGAGCCTGCCAGTTGGTTGCGCTATAATCGTTTAAAGTAAGATCAATTCTTTGCAGGGAAGTATTGGGACAGGGTAAATAAGTAAAACTTTCAATTATTTCCCCCGTTCTATTTTTTAAAGCAATTGCTTCGCCGTCTTCGTTTAAAGTTGTCCAGGAACTGTCAATGATAGTGCCGGTAAAGTCAGGGTAATCAGTTTTAAAATTGGCAGCCACATCTGCAATGACGGCATATTCCCGGGGGTCAATAATTAAATCGTTTTGAAAGGCGGTTAAACCATGATTGACTTGGTCTTCGAAAAATTTCCAGCCCGTTAAGTCTATTGGCTCACTACCTTTATTAAAAATTTCGATCCATTCGTGGTCGCTTGACTCATACGCGCCGATTTCAGAGATGACGAGATCCGTGTCAGCCGCCAAAACCCGGAGCGGACAAATAAAAAATCCCAACGCAAGTAATGTCAGGATGGCGAAAATTTGTTTTAGCTTTTTCATAATTTTTATTTTTATTTTTTATAATTTTATATTAGCAGCTACGTTATTATCGGCAAGGAGAATTAGGCATAAAATTTTGTCAGATAAATTTATCATTTAAATAGTTGAAGCAATGTAATGTGCTGATTTGATTTTATTTCGTCCCCATAAAAAACTGTTAAAAATTTTTAACAAAGTACTTATAAAATCTGTGGATAAGTATTTTGTCCTTGCATTTTTAAGATATTTTCTATAATATAATTAAATCGCTAAAATATTACCAAAGGAGGGCGGTATGAAAATCGAAATGACAGGTTTTCGGGAATTTTTGCAGGGTGAACTTGTTGAAATTATGGAGAAAAGAAAAGACCAGATTCAGCCTGTCGAAGATGTTCATCAGGAAGAGCTGGCCTATTTGGTCGGCATGTTAACGCGTTTCATTGATACGTCGCATTTTCTCCAGCACTACACCAATAGCCCCCTTTATGATCTGACTCTGCGCCAAAACAGCGGGGCGCCCAAAACAGCGCTGACCGGCCTGGGAGATTTTTGTCTGTTTCGCACCGGTTTTTTCCCCTTGGGATTTAAAACCAAACGCACGGCGCCCAGGAAAAATTTCATCCTGGCCGGGCAAAAAGCCTACTGGCTGGTTTCTGAAAGTCAGAACCAGACTCTGGAAATGTTTCGTTCTTTAGCTTTTAACTTCCTGATTTTTTCCAATCTCATCAGCGAAATCAGGCTGCGCTACATGTCGGATCAAGAACTCATGGATTTGTATGATTTCTGGTTGGAGACTGACAGCGAGTTTGCTGAGGAAGCTTTGAGGAAAAAGGGAGTAGTGCCTCAAAGATTTAGCCATTCAATCTAAAGCGGACGAGAATTTATTTGTCCTTTTTAGGACGACTGTTCGCATGTCCGCCAAATTTGGCAAGGCGAATACCCATATGTTTTACTATAAAACGAGAAAGGTCTTGTCTTGCCAAAATTTAGCCAGACGTGTTCATGATTGTTTTTTAAATAACATCGCGAGTGTCTGGCTAAACAAAAAAGAGTGCCACCTATGGCGGCACTCTTTTTAAATATTCTAATACTTACAATACAGCTTCTTTGGCTGCTTTTGCAAGGCGGAATTTAACTACAGTTTTGGCAGGGATTTTAATGGTTGCGCCTGTGGCTGGGTTTCTGCCCATTCTTGCTTTGCGGTTAACTTTAACCATCTTGCCTAAGCCGGCAATTGCAAAGACGCCTGATTTTTTGACTTCTACATAAGCCAATTCCACCAAAGCATCAATAAAGGCGCCAGCTTGTTTCTTACTG
>JAPLYC010000118.1 GCA_026395755.1 Candidatus Parcubacteria bacterium
AAATTAATACGCTCCTTTATATAATCGTATAACGTCAATCGTTAAAAGGTTACGATGCCCATATCGTCATACGGTTATGTCTGATGGTTTTAACACCTAACCGACAAACGCCTCACGATACTGGCTTCGTTACCATAACCCTTTACCGCCTTACAAAAACTAGTATTGCAAAATCGTCTTCATCTTTCTGGTTTCCGTATATTTATGGGCAATAATTTTCTGAATATTATAAGTTCCGAATTTCGGAGCTTCCAAAAAGCCTTCCATGGCCGCTTCAGCAAACCAGCCGGATTCCAGCCAATCGTAAAGCCATTGGTCAGTATATCTGACGTCTTCCTGATCCGTACCGGCAGCAATTGTTAGCAGCCACTTACGGTTAAATTCTTCCTGAGAACCGAGCGGCGGCGTCATGATTATGGGCAAACCTAAGGCTGTATAAAATGATAATTCGCTCGGTTTGGTCCACAAAATATCAGTAGTTCTTAATATAGCATTAAACTTTTTAAAATAGTCTTCCTTATTATTGGCAAATATAATGCGAATGTTTTTATTTAAACATTGGCCCAAGCCTAACTCTTTAATCTTAGCTATAAAGAAACTGCTAATCTCATTACGAATACCGGCTACTAAATTGAGCCGGATTTGCCCTTTTAATAACCTGCGGCGTAAACTTTTTGCGATCTCCACTCCTGTATCCCTTTGCGCACCGGCGCCACCCACTGCAAAAGTTAATGTCAGAGGATGACGTTGATGAAAAGGAAAACAAGTTTTGCCAATTTGTTCGCAGATTGTTTCTTTATAAGCGCTGATGTATTTTCTTTTCGGATCCAGATTAAACAATCGATGACCCAAGTCACTTTTCAATATCCCCAGGTCCTCGCTGCCCAAATTTTCCAAAGGTAAAGGGAAACCGGTTAAAAATATTTTTTCCGGCCTAACCCCGTATAATTTTAATCTCTGTTCCACGCGATAATTGGGCGCAAAAAAATTAACGCGGCTCTGGCTGGGATGAATACCCACCCAAGTACGGGAAATATCCGTGTCAGTCGCCAGACAATAAATTTCCTGGGAATAATTATAATACTCAGCCATATACGCCACTACAAAAAAAGTGGTTACCAATGGTAAGGGCTTTTTTTCCAGGTGAGCAATCAGATCTTTACCCCAATTCTTACTTTTTATCAGGCGCATGAAATATCTCAGCTGATTATTGGGACGCGATAAATCACGTTTGGGATAAAAACTCGGTATTGTTTGAAATTTATCAAAAATATCCCAGACCCAGTTTCCGATTATCGGCACGTTTTTAAATCTGGAAATCCATTCATAAAGCTCACGGCTTTCATGCCAGATATCCCTGTCACTTTTAGGAATGCCCGGATAATTATTGGCATTGATCACCTTCCCCTTATACGCAATTAATCGTAAAGGATCAGCTGCGCGCTGGTGACCATAGCCCATATCTACCGCGACCACCCAGGCTTTTTGACGATTTGATATTTTCTCTACCATAAAAATTGGCTTAAAATTTTTAAATATAAAATCCGCATGCTGTTATTATTATAGCAAAAAATCCCCCACTATGGAAATAGT
>JAPLYC010000008.1 GCA_026395755.1 Candidatus Parcubacteria bacterium
ACATAAGCCTGCGGATCCTTACCGCTTTCCAGGGCTTTATTGTAAATCTTCTGGCCATGTTCATCGGTTCCGGTATTAAAAAAGACTTCTTTGCCCAAGGTCCTTTGATAACGGGCAATTATATCCGCCCTGACAATTTCCGCCGCAAAACCAATATGCGGATCTGAATTTACATAAGGCAAAGTCGTGGTAATATAAAAAGTTTTTTCACCCGTCTTTTTCTTGATTGTTTTAGTTTTTACGGTTTTAGCTTTTGGCATATTTATAATTTATCTCTTTATTTAATAACATCGTCTTTTTTAATATAATAGATACCGAATCCGAATAAGACCAGGCTGATAAATGCATCCCCTATGGCCATATATTTTATGATTGTTCGTGCCAGTAGATCAACTGAATTACCCGGATCAATCAAATTCATAAAAAAATCAAAGTTATAATACATATTCCCTGCCGTAATAATGAGGATTGTCCCAACCACTAAAAGTGTAACCCCATTCTTTCTATTTTTCGTCATATAATTTATTATTTATTATCATTGGGCAAAAACGCCCTGTCTCCATTGTCACCCTGAGCATAGTCGAAGGGTGACGCCGTCCGCTTATTCAAAAAATCTCCTATTCATATATCCTTTTCTCCCTCTGGAAATAGCTGGGAGTTCGTCATAACCTTGCCTAATCAAAGCTTCTTTCTTTTTACGATTCCATCGTTTAATCTGTTTTTCTCTCGCAATTGCATCATTTACGTCTTCAAAAATTTCAACTGCTTTCAAAATAACTGGCCTTCTTTTATATGTGTAATGATTAATATTTTCATCATTATTATGCTCCCAAACTCTTCTTTCTACAGAATTAGTAACCCCAGTATAATAAGACTTATCACTGCACTCTACAATATAAACATGATATTCCTTATACATATTTCCTCAATTACTTTTTCCCGCTGCCATGGTTCGACTATGCTCACCATGACAGGAGACCACCACCACAAACTCCCCTTTAGTCACATCCTTTTCCAACACAGCCAAAACATCCGCAATATTGCCCCGATAGGTTGTTTCAAACTTCTTTGTCACTTCACGGCACACCACAACCTGCTTATCCCCTAGCCCCAAATCTTTCAATTTTCCGAGTGTCTTTAAAATCCGATGGGTTGATTCGTAAAAAACCGAAGTGAACTTATTATTTATAATTTCTTTCAAAATTGTTTCCTTGCCCTTTTTGTGCGGTAAAAATCCATAGAATACAAATTTATCTGTCGGAAGGCCGGAAATTGATAAAGCGCTAATGGCGGCACAAGCGCCTGGGATAGGTTCAATTCTAACTTCTGGCAATTCTTTTAAAACCAATTCAATCAATTTATTACCCGGATCTGAAATTCCGGGAGTTCCAGCATCCGAAACCAAAGCCAAATTCTTGCCTTGTTTAAGCAAATCAATGATCGAATTAACCTTGGTCAAGCCGGAATGTTGAAAATATGAGATTGTCGGGGTCTTAATTTCATACTTGTCCAAAAGCACCCGCGTCACCCTCGTATCCTCGCATAATACAAAATCAACCTCTTTGAGTATTCTCAAGGCTCTTAAACTGATATCCTCCAAATTACCTATCGGTGTCCCGACAATATATAAGGTCATAATGTCTAATTATACTTTAATTTTAGCAAAAACAATCGTAAAAATCAACTAAATCATTATAATTCAAAAACGAAACACGAATAACGAATAACGTAACGAAAAACGATACCTAAAAACGTTAAACGCAATTAAAAAACCCCGCTCTAACAAGCAGGGTCCTTATATTATTCATCATCATCTTTGTCGCCCGTGGTTGGCTCGTGGTAAATGTAATCATTTTCACAGGTGCAGGGGTCGTTTTCACAGACTGGACATGGTTCATTGTTCATAAGCAAAGGAACTTATTTTTATTATTATTTTTTAATTACAAATTACATAATAAAACAAATAAAAAAATTATGCAAGAGGGTTGTGCATAACTTTGACAACATTGGGCTTATATTTTATTTCTAAGAGCATAATCCAGGATCATCCAGTCAGTCAAATATTCAATCGGCGCCTTGTCATCGGTTAAAACCTGAAACTTGGGGTCAAAAAAGGCTTCTTGGTAATTATTTTGGACAATTTCGACCAATGGTTGTAATTCCTGTCTGACCTTAATTTTACTTATGCCGGGAAAATCAAGCGGCTGGTTACCGGCCATAACCAAATAATTCCAATCTTGCAAGGGCAAAATATATACCTGAGCAAATACTTTATTCATAGTATTAGTTATGGCTTTTAAAAGCGCTGAATCGCTACTGGTAGCGTTTACATTCATAGCCACCACTCCATTATCGGCCAAATGTCCTTTTACTGACTGAAAAAATTCCAGGGAGGCCAAATGAAACGGAATATAAAGTTGATTGGCATAAGCATCAACCACTATGGCATTGTATTTTTTATCAGTAAAATTTAAAAAAATCCGACCGTCCAGATTATGAACGGTCAAAGAATCATTATCCAAATTGAAATATTTTCTGGCCACATCAATTAGCTTATCATCAATTTCCACGCCATCTATTTTTAAATCATAATCCTGACTAAAAAAATGGTTCAGCTGAGTACTGATTGTTCCGCCAGCTAAACCAATGACCAGCATATCCTGTTTTTTACTATTTCCGTCCAAATATGGGAGCAAATTATAATAATCAAAATATGAATCAGTCAGCACATTATTGGGATCCTTATTAATTACGGAGAATACTCCCAAGCCTTCATTAATTTTTAAATAACGAAAATTATCCTCATCAGCCACCTGAAAGTACTGATAAACCGATTCCCCCTCAAAAATTGCGCCCTGGGCCTCTTTATAGGCCGGTAATTGGATAAATACCAGGAGTAGCGCCAAAAGGCTGAGCCAGGACCATTTCTTATTAAATAAGCCTATCAGGACCACAAAGATCAAAAGACAGGCAAAAATTATAATTGTTCTACGCGTACCGATTAAAGGAATAAAAATTAACATTGGTAAAAATGTACCCAAGATACTGCCGACAGTTGAGATGGAAAAAACCAGACCGGCATCCTGTCCGATATTAGTATCCAGCGTTGATAATAGTTTGATTATAAAAGGGCTGGCCATGCCCAAAATAAAGATGGGAATAAAAAGTAAAATACTGACCAGGACTAAAGACCCGATAAAAATAACCGCTGATGCTGAATTTAACCTTACTAATAAATAAGTAACTAAATCAGCCGCATAGCTGGTCACAAACGGAGTAATTAATAAAAAAACACAGGCGCCTAAAATCAGCTTTAAAAGCAATTTCAAATCAGGCACTTTATCAGCCAGCTTACCGCCGAAATAGTAGCCCAAAGCCAAGGCCACCATTATTACTCCGATAATATTTACCCAAATAAACGTTGACGTGCCAAAATACGGTGCGATCAGCCTTGAGGCTGAAATTTCCACTGCCATAATAGTCAAGCCTGACACAAAGGCCAGGCTTAACAAGTAAAATTTTTTCAATTTTGTATCTTTCGAGGATTCCATTATCTTAGAATAGTAATTTTAACTTTCTTTAAATCAGCGGTATTAGGTAACTTGGTCAATAAGCCGTTCTTGGCGCCCATTTCCTGTAAAACTCCATGGGAATTTAATATCCCCAAGCGCAGAGCATAATCCCAGTCATTTTTCAGAGCCATGCCCGTCGCAAAGCCTGCGCCAAAGGCATCGCCGGCACCAGTGGTATTTTTTACTTCAGTGGCTATGGCTGGGGCATGATAAATCAAAAACCCGTCGCTTAAATATGCGCCATTACCACCGTCAGTAACAATATTATAACCAGGACTTAATCTGTTGATTTCTTTAAAAATATCTTTAATCTCTTTTTTACCTGTTAATTTCTGCGCTTCTTCCTTATTAACAATAAAAATATATGCATCTTTCATAAAGCGCGCCAATTTCTGTTTGCCGAGCTTTAATTCTTCACCTCCGGGATTCCAGGCTATTTTTATTTTACTGGCTTTAACGAATGAGAATAAACGGTTCAGCAGGCTGGTACTACCGGCCACAGAAGACAGATATATCCATTTAGTGTTTAACTTTGACCAATTAATATCCTTATCAGAGAAGTTAGCACTGGCTCCGCGATAAACCAAAATTGTTCTATCGCTTTCAGGCTTCACTAAGATAGTGGAATAAGCTGTTTTATGATTTTGGTCAGTAACAATCATTGACGAGATTCCCTTATCAGCCAAAAGATGCAGAATTTCCAAGCCAAAGATGTCCTTACCTACACGACTGCAAACAGCGGCCTTTAATCCCAAATTCGCAAAAGTAAAAGCTGAATTGGTTGCCCCGCCGCCAATATCAAAAAACACGTCACCCAGTTCCATTTTAGAGCCATAGGTAAAGCATTCTCCGACTCCGGTGGGAGGAAATTTCCCGGACTTTATTAATTTAAAATCCTTGCTGATTAAGTAAACGTCTTTGGTGGCGGCGCCGATAGAGATAATGTCGTACATATTATTAAATTATACCCCGCTTTAGCGGGCTGGTTAATTTATTATATTTCCCAATTTAAATTACTTACATTTGTAATCATATCTCGAATAGTTTCTTCACCATATTTGGCTATTACTTTATTATAATTTGAAAATTGATAATTCTTCAAATCTTCAATTGATTTAACTAATCTGTGTTTATAAGGATTCCCCAAGATATATCCCATAACCTTGTATTTTCGCTCCTCATCTGAAACATTTGAATTATGATACTTATCCCAAAACGGCTGTTCAACTTTAGTAATTCTTCTAACATCATAACTTATTCCGCCATTTAATATATTAATAACTCTCTTCAATAATTGACCATCCTCTAAATACAATAAAAAATGATAATGATTTGATAATACGCTAAAGGCCTCAAAATTAATATTAAATCCCTTTTCAATTTGAAGAAACCTTGATAAAGCAGACTCCTTTGCTAAATCTCCGATTAAGTACTTTTTCCGTAAAAACGTTCTGCACGTTACAAAGAATAAATTATTATTTAAATAATATTGCATAATCCTGCTAAAGCAGGGTATAAATTAACCCTTATTAACCGCCCCGAACACCCTAATCCTCTGCATTATCACCTTTTTCATTAATTCCTTGGCCGGACCCAAAATCTTACGCGGATCAAATTCAGCCGGATTATCTTTTAATGTTTTTCTCAAGGCCGCAGTAAACGCAATCCTTAAATCCGTATCAGTATTTATTTTATTAATGCCGCCTAAAATCGCCTGTCTTATCTGGCTATCAGGCACGCCTTTGGTATCTCCCAACTTGGCTCCGTATTTATTAGCCATCTGGACTAATTCTCCGGGAACGCCGGAAGCGCCGTGCAAAACTAAAGGCATTTTTACTTTTGTTTTAATCTGTTTTAACCGTTTAAAATCCAAATGGCAAGCGCCTTTGAACTTTAAGGCGCCATGAGCTGTGCCAATGGCAATTGCCAGCACATCACATTTGGTTTTTTTAACAAAATCTAAAGCCTGGTCAGGATCAGTAAAAGAAGCTTCCTTGGCAGAAACTGAGACAAAATCTTCTTTACCGGCCAAAGCACCAATTTCCGCTTCCACACTAACACCTTTTTTATGCGCCCAGGCAACTACTTTTTTAGTATTGCTGACATTCTTGGCAAAAGGCAATGAAGATCCGTCATACATAACTGAAGTATATCCCGCATCAATGCATTTTTTTATTAATTTCAAATCCTTACCATGGTCCAAATGAATAGCCACCGGTACCTTAGCCTGACTGGCAACTTTATTGATCGCCAGTAAAAATTCCAAACCGGCATAGCTAATAGCTCCTTCCGAAGTCTGAATAATCACCGGGGCTTTTAAATCTATAGCAGCCTCAATAATCGCCTGAGTTATTTCCAGATTATTGGTATTGAAGGCACCGACTGCGTAATGACCCTTATTAGCTTTGTCTAAAATCTTTTTTGAGCTGACTAGCATAAAAAAAGTATTAATTATTATTCAAAAATTTCTTTTTTTAATTCATCTATTTCCTGCCAGGTCAAACGAAAATCCTGGCCGACTTTAACCAATAATTGTTCGGTCCACCTGTCTTGCGGAATTTTCTTGCCTTGACGCACTTTTTCTACCAGTTGAGGATCAAAATCCCATTTGGGATCAGTTGCCATATCCTCAAATTCTTTTATGAATTGCTCAATGACTTGTTTTTTAACATCTTTTTGTTCAAATTTTTGATTTTCCATATATATTTTTAAATGATTTAATTATATTCTCGAAATTTAATCCGTATTTATCCAATAGTTGTTTCGCTGTCCCCGACTCCCCGAATTTATCAGGCATGCCGATTATTTTCATGGGTACAGGATAATTTTGACTCAAAACTTCAGCCACAGCACTGCCTAATCCCCCAGTAACCTGATGTTCTTCAACCGTAATTACCTTTTTCGTCTTTTTTGCTGATTTAATAATCGTTTCCTTATCAATCGGCTTAATGGTATGACAATTTATCACTTCTGC
>JAPLYC010000080.1 GCA_026395755.1 Candidatus Parcubacteria bacterium
GCTCATTAAGCCGCCGACCTTGGAGTCAGGAATACCATGTCTGGCCAAAACCGTTTTGACCGCATCAATATAACTTTTTCCCTTCCCGCTCTCGGGATACATCAATCTCAATACTTCCTTGCTATATTCTCTTAGCGGATCCATTTGTTCGGATTTTGCTTTAAATATTTCTGGTTTCATATAAAAAAACTTTTTTTATTTAGACTTCGCCTGCCGGCCGTAGCTCCGCAGAGCGAAGGCCGGGCCTTCGGACTTTCCGCCAGAGGCGGATCCGCCTTTGGCGGACAGACTTCATTACTCCAGGTCCTCTTTCTTTTCCTTGAAAAACGCCAGCCATTCTTCCACGCCCTGCAAAATAATTTTCAACGGCGCCTCAATTAAAAAATCCAGGATAAAAACGAAGATATTTATTTTGGAAAAATTCAAAGATAAAAAACGTCCCATCCTGACAAACGGCAGAGTGAAAAAGTCAAAAATTTCCCCCGGGATATTCTCCTTTTTCTTAAGCACATTCAATTCGCGGGCTGAACGGCGGATACGGACCCCGAAAAAGCTGACAATACTGAAAAATACCAGGAATAAAAGTATACTCAAGACGCTAAACCTAATATAATTTAAGAAATAGATTATCAGCCCGAAGGGAATTACAAATGATAACAAATATAAAAAATGCAGTAAGCCCCAGACAAACCAATTGCGCCTCTTTGTTTCGCGCACATAGACTGTCTCGCCCGTATCGGTTAAAATTTCCTTGATACCTTTAACCATGGAATTAGTATTTTTTTCGCTGGGTGTTCTGATTGTAGCGGCAATTAAAATCATTAAAAACGGCGGGAAAGCCACATTCACAGCCGCGGCTATCCAGGAAAAGGTGTGCAGCAAATACATATCAAAAGGAATTTCTACAATTAAAGCAATTAACATTTTAGTTAAAAAGACATAGATAATGGCGCGAAAAATCTGGGTCTTTAAGCGGCTTTTTGTTTCGTAATATTTATTCTGGCAAACCTCCCTGATTTTGTTTTCCAAAAGCTTTGAGTTGTCCACCAGATTTCCGGCATTTTGAATGTCCTCATATATAACATCGCGCAAAATAATAATCATCATAGCATAGCGACGGCAGGCCTGCAGCAGCTTATTGGCCAAACGATGATTGATTTGATTATTAATCGCCTGTTTAATGGTAAAAACCTGCTCAATAAACTGAGGCAGAAATAAATGATAATCATTTTTCCAATCAGCATACCACAGCTTTAAAATTAAATATTCCAGCATGGGTTTGTCTGATTTGACCAAACTGCGGTTCACAGCCAAAAATAACTGCAGATTTCTTTCTTCTTCCGACAGCTCCTGATGGCTGACAATCTCAATCCTTTCCTTAACCTCATCAAACATAAAGCGAACCAAAGCTTTCATTTTATTGGCCGGCACCAATGTTTCTTCAAGTTCGCAGGCGGCTAAATTTAAAATCCAGTCATACAAACCTAAAGCTGCCTGAAAACCTTTTTGGGTTTCCACTCCGGTGTAAAGCAGGTCGTATTTTTCAATAACTTGGGCGACTTCAATTATTTTACTTTCCGGAACTTTATTATTTTCCAGATACCTGGCGGAAATCAATTCCTTAATGACGTTTTCC
The DNA here is from genome assembly GCA_026395755.1 of Candidatus Parcubacteria bacterium. Classification (GTDB taxonomy): domain Bacteria; phylum Patescibacteriota; class Patescibacteriia; order CAIXNZ01; family CAIXNZ01; genus JAPLYC01. The sequence goes on from JAPLYC010000080.1 coordinate 1,637, forward strand.
CCGATTTTATAATAATCGCCGCCTTCCAAAAACCTTCTTTTTAAAATGCGAAAAATTGCGCTTTTGCGCAATAAATGGTCTTCATTATAATCAACAATCGTCCTGATCTTCTCGTACATGAAAGCAATGGTACTGGTCATGATACTGACCTTGATGGTTTCTTCATCCTCTCTTTTAACAATCCTGTCCTTAGCCTCGGCACTGAATAAATTGTCCAATAGATTCGCTAGTTTTTGCATAGGCTACTAATTTGCTAATATCTACTAATCTACGAATAAATACTAATTCTTAATTATGTATTAATCTTAGCAAAAATAAGCAAAAAATGAAAGAGGTTATCTTGGAAATTTAGCTAAATATAAACAAAAGAAGCGTAAATTAATACGCTCCTTTATATAATCGTATAACGTCAATCGTTAAAAGGTTACGATGCCCATATCGTCATACGGTTATGTCTGATGGTTTTAACACCTAACCGACAAACGCCTCACGATACTGGCTTCGTTACCATAACCC
>JAPLYC010000020.1 GCA_026395755.1 Candidatus Parcubacteria bacterium
GGCTTAGGGACATGGGCGATGAGCTTAGAGCTCTTAGCCCGAAACCCAAAGCTCGAAGCCAATATGCAACTATCAATAATCATCATCAATTGGAACGTTAAGGACTTACTGCGCAAAAATCTGCAGTCGATTTTTAAATTGACCCAAGGGTTAGAATTTGAAGTTTTTGTGGTTGATAATGCCTCTAAAGACGGGTCAGTCGCTATGATAATGTCAGAATTTCCCCAGGTTAATTTAATTGCCTCCAATGAAAACTTGGGTTTCGCCAAAGGAAATAATTTGGCACTGGAGCAGGCCACCGGAAAATATGTTTTGTTTATGAATCCGGATATGGAGTTAAAGGAAAATAGTTTTAAAATATTAGTCGACTGGATGGGGTTAAATTCGAAAATTGATTTAGGAACTTGTCAGCTGATTTATCCTGACGGCTCCAGACAGAATAATATAAAAAATAACCCGGGACTTTGCGATCAGCTATTAATTTTATTGAAACTGCATCATTTAATCCAACTAAAGTGCTTAAAGCAATATTTGGCCAAGGATTTTGATTATACAAAAGAACAAGAGGTTAAGCAGATAATGGGCGCATTTACTTTGGTTAAAAATGAAGTCATAGCTGACTTGGGCGGCTGGGACGAGGATTATTTTTTGTGGTGGGAGGATTTGGATTTATGCAAACGCGCGCAGGCTAAAGGCTACCAGATTTGGTACACCCCGCAGACAAAGGTAATTCATTATGAAGCCAAGAGCTTTGAACAGGAGGTAAGTTTGGTGAAACAGAAAAGGTTTAATCGGGGAATGGAGTTTTACTTTAGAAAACATTCAGGGTCGTTTAGTTGTCTAGTTGTAAAGTTGTTAAGTTTCATCAGTTTGGGATTGGCGTGGGTGAGTCAGATTTTGAAAGTGAAGCCAAGGACACAGTCAAAAATTTGATAAAGAAAAAACCCCGCCGATACTGCCTGGCGGGGCAAAAATCCACCCGAAGGTGGATAGGCCCAAGGATGCTATCCTTGGGGGGGTTCAAAGTTGAGGGACACCATGATGATGTCCCAAAATTCTGGAGTCGCAAGTTCAGCTTCTAAAACCTAGAGTCTTCTCTGGGTTAATAGTGAAGCCGAGGTTTTAATCCTTGCGTGGTCGGAGGCTGTTTAAACTCCGCCCATTTAGCTACCTGATAGTTCCAGGAAGCATTCCTCACTCCAATTGTGAATCTAACAACCTGTTTTCACTGAAGAAAATTCGGTCTGGCTGAGATGATTGGGTCAACTGGATCCCTATAGCCGTAGGTGAGTTTACACCCTTAGGCAAGATTCGGGTATCTACAGTCGAGGCGGTTGCCCATGAGATGGTGCACCATCCCAAGCTTTTCCAAAACCCAATCTGGGTAGTCATGCCCCTGGACGTTTGTTGCCAGTTCCCATTTTGCCCTAACACCTCATTCTCAGCCAATATTAATAAGTTAGCATATTTTTAAATATTTGTCAAGAGTTAAAATGGTAAAATTATTAAAAAAATTAATAAATAGTGACAAATTAAGTTTTATTTTAGCTATTTTTGTCATTGAGTTACTTTCCTTGATTAGTTTTAAAGTCTCTTTGTTATCAGGTATTTTCTTTGTTTTAGTCGCAATTGTGGTGCTGATGTTCACTTTGTACAAGCTGGAATATGGACTTTTGATTGCCTTGGCTGAATTAATGATCGGGTCTCAGGGGTATCTTTTTTACCTTGATTTGCCGGGTTTTAGGCTGTCAATTCGTTTGGCTATATTTTTAATCGTATTTTTTGTCTGGTTATTTAAATTTATAATTATACCCCACTTTAGTGGGCGAGTTCACCTGCTAAAGCAGGGTATAAGTTTGATTAAAAAAGACCGATTGGTACATACTTTTTTAGTCTTTCTGGCTTTCATCGCTTTGGGAGTAATTAACGGGTTGCTTCATAATAATGGCATAAAAAATGTGTTCTTTGATTTTAACGGCTATTTATACTTTGGTTTATTCTTTGTTTTTCCGGAAGTATTTAAAGGTAAACGTCAGGTTGATATTTTCGTGAAAGTATTTTTAGCGGCTTTAACCTATGTATCTTTAAAGATATTTTTTACTTTATATTTATTTTCCCACGGTATTCCTTATATTACCGACTATTTTTATCATTGGATTCGCGATACCAGGGTGGGGGAGATTACTTATGCGGGCGGTAATTTTTTCAGGATATTTTTTCAGTCGCAGAGCTGGAGTTTGATCGGGATTTTTGTAATTTTTTTACTTATACTTGCAATTATTACCCGAAGAAGCGATTTGCCAATCGCTTCTTCGGGGGAGCGAAAGGGGTTTATTTGTTACTTTGCTCTGCTTGTCTCAGTTGAATCTTCGATTCTAATTTCTTTTTCCCGTTCCTTTTGGTTGGGCGGTATTGTCGGTATGATTGCTTTGGTTGGTTATTTAATTTTCATTGCCAGGTTTAATCTGAAAAAATTAGCGCAGTCATTTGGCATTTTACTTGCATCTGGGATTTTAAGCATTACTCTGGTCTATGCCATTGCCAATTTCCCAATACCCAAGCCATCGGGTTTGTTTTCTGCTGATATGTTCAAAGACCGCTTGGCCATGATTTCCGGGGAAGCGGGAGTTTCCAGCCGCTGGAACTTACTGCCGGTTTTGATAAATAAAGTAAAGGAATCGCCGTTTATAGGATCTGGATTTGGCACAACAGTGACTTATCAAACCGAAGATCCTCGCATTAAAAATGAAGCCAATCCTGAAGGTAAATATACAACGTATACCTTTGAATGGGGCTATTTAGATACTGCGACGGAAATAGGGTTACTTGGTTTATTGGTTTATTTACTGATGATAGGACAAATTTTTTATTCAGGCTGGAAACAAAGAAAAAACTTTTTGGTCGCCGGTTTTTTACTGGGTTTAATAGTCCTAATGGTTACCCATGCCTTTAGCCCATATTTAAATCATCCCTTGGGCATTAGTTATTTAATGTTGTGCCTGGGGTTATTCAAGGTTGATCTTTGACCTTTGTTGTGGTAAGTTTAGGCTACTAATATATACGAATTTGCTACTAATCTACTAATAGTTCAAATAATTAGTAGATTAGTAATTGATTAGTAAATTAGTATCCATGATAAATAGCCAGACTGATGAAATAAAATCCAAGCTGGATATTGTAGATATAATATCCGAGTATATTCAGCTGAAGCAGGCCGGAGCCAATTGGAAGGCTCCGTGTCCTTTTCATAATGAAAAATCACCTTCTTTTATGGTTTCGCGGGACAAACAGATCTTTCATTGTTTTGGCTGCGGTGAAGGCGGGGATATTTTTACCTTTGTTCAGAAAATAGAAAATATTGATTTCCCTGAGGCTTTAAACTTGCTGGCGCAAAAAGCCGGAGTCAAACTGCATAAGACTGATCCGGCCATGGCTTCCCAAAAAACCAAGCTTATGGATATCTGCCGTATGTCAGCGGAATTTTTTCATAAGGCGCTTTTAAGTTCCAAAGAAGGCCAAATTGCCCGCGACTATATTGCCAAACGCCGATTAACCCCGGAAACTTTGGAAGAATTTAAAATCGGCTACGCGCCTGATTCCTGGGATTTGCTTTTAAATTTATTGCGTAAAAAGGGTTTTAATGATGGTGATATTCTGCTTTCGGGCATGGTGGTAAAAAATGATCGCGGTCAGCTTTATGACCGTTTCAGGCAAAGGCTGATGTTTCCGATTTTTGATCATAACAGCAATATTGTCGGTTTTACCGGTCGCATTTTAGTTGAAGACAAAGAAAATCAAGGCGGTAAATATGTAAATACCCCGCAGACTTTGATTTATAACAAAAGTCTCATTGCCTATGGTCTTGATAAAGCCAAATCGGAAATTAGAAAGCAGGATTTGGCTGTGGTGGTGGAAGGCAATATGGATGTGATTGCTTCACATCAGGCAGGGGTAAAAAATGTTATTGCCTCATCTGGCACTGCTTTAACCCTCGAACAATTAAAAATCCTGCAGAGATATACCAATAATATCGCTTTATCATTTGATGCTGATCTGGCCGGCCAGGTGGCGGCTGAACGCGGTATTGATACAGCCTTATCTTTGGGCATGAATATTAAAGTCATTACTTTGCCAAAGGATGTTAAAGGCAAGGCCATTAAAGATCCGGATGATTGCATCAAGCAAGGCGTGGAATTCTGGCAGCAGGCAATCAAACAGGCAAAAAGTATCATGCAATTTTATTTTGACAAGGTATTTGATCAATTTGATAAAAATAACCCCCAGGCCAAAAAAGAAATCGCAGCCAAGCTATTAAAACAGCTGGCCAAATTAACAGATAAGGTGGAACAGAACCACTGGCTGGGCAATCTGGCGGAAAGATTGGATGTGCCCCTTAATATTTTACGCGAGACCTTTGATAATTATCTGAACAAAGCAACGGTCAATAAGACAGAAATAAAATTCGAACAGCCAAGCCGTAAAAGCAGGGAGGACCTTTTGGCTGATCAGCTTTTGGCTTTGGCTTTGAAATATCCGGAAAATTTAGGCTATATTATAGATCACGTCGAAAAGGAAATAGTAATTGATCCAAAATTGGCCAGGATTTACACGGAGCTTGTTTTATATTATAATAAGAATAACCAATTTGTTTACTCTGAATTTGAAAAATTATTATCAGAACAAGACAAAGAACTCAGTAATCTTTTAGGCACCTTAATGCTTTTGGCAGACAAGGATTTTTTTGATTTCACTGAGGAAAAAATCAAAAGCGAGATAATTAATATTATCAAAGAATTGAAAAAAAATTTAATTAGTCAAAAACTAAAGCAGATCCAGAAACTTTTGGTCGAAGCGGAAAAGAATAAGGATCAGAAACAAATTGAGGAGCTGGCCAAGGACTTCTCGGCATTATCCGAAATATTTCAAATTTTATAATTTAAAGATATACGATAAAGGATTTACGATTTAAGATTTAGCTTATATCTTAAATCCACTGAAATAATATGCCTAAAAAAATATCCGCCAAAGGCGGGAAAAAAAGTAAAATCAGGTTTTTCAAGAAGTTAAAAAAGATTGCCCGCAAGAAAAAAATGTTGGTAAGGACGAAAAAATCAGGTGCAGCCGGCCGTCCTAAAAAAAGTGATGTAAATAGACCGACTGACGAACAGTTGCAGCAGCTACTGGACAAAGGTCGCGGACGCGGTTTTTTAACCGAGCAGGAAATCCTTTATGTTTTTCCCGAGGTGGAAGAATATCTTGATTTATTTGAAGAATTTTTACAGCGTTTGGAGGATCAGGCCGTGCAAATCGTCGCTTTAAGGGGCGGTATGCTGAGCACGTCAAAAGAAAAGGAAGAAATGATGGAAAAGGCCGGTATGGCCAAGGATAAAAAGAAATTTGACATCTCTGAAATATCCGAGGATTCCATTCAGATGTATTTGCGGGAAATCGGCAAAGTGCCTCTTTTATCATCAGAAGAAGAAATGACTTTGGCGCGGCGTAAGGATAAGGGCGATAAAGAAGCTTTTAAAAAAATAGTGCAGGCTAATTTGCGTTTGGTGGTTTCCATTGCCAAAAAATTCGTGGGTAAAAGCATGTCGCTTTTGGATCTTATTCAGGAAGGCAATATCGGCTTATTTAAAGCAGTTGAGAAATTTGACCCCAAAAAAGGCTATAAGTTTTCCACTTATGCAACCTGGTGGATCAGGCAGGCGATAACGCGTTCTTTGGCTGACCAGTCCAGGACAATTCGCATCCCTGTTCATATGGTGGAAACAATCAATAAATTTCAGCAGGTTCAGCGTCGTTTGATTCAAGATCTGGGCCGCGAACCGTTACCGGAGGAAATTGCCGCGGAAATGGGCGAGGATATTGAGAAGGTCAGGCATATAATCAATATTTCCCAGGAAACTATTTCCCTGGAAACTTCAGTCGGCGAAGACGAAGAAGATTCAACTCTGGAAGATTTCATTGAAGACGTGAAAAATATGACTCCGGATCGCGCCGCTGCTTTGGAACTTTTACGCGATTACGTCAGGGGAATTATCAGTGAATTATCACCCCGTGAACAAAAGATTCTGGAAATGCGTTTCGGCTTAACAGACGGTGTGGCGCATACCTTGGAAGAAGTGGGTCAGGAATTTGACGTTACCCGTGAACGCATCAGGCAGATTGAAGCCAAGGCTTTGGAACGGATTAAGCAGCATGCGGGCATAGAAAAATTAAGAGATTTTTAAAATAAAAAAATACCCCGCGTGGCGGGGTGTTTTTTTTGCAATATTATGGTGTGATGATAATGCCGGGAGTGGGATCGGAAATTTTTTCATCGGGATGTTCTTCCCAGATCCGAGCCAAAATATCCGCGTGCTCTTGCAGGTATGCCGCCAGAGAATCTTCATGTGCTGCAAGAAAGACTTCGCGCGCGATATCTTTGGGGATATAGGGAACCGGCTTTTTGCTCAAAGTGCCATCTTCTTGGAGTAGCCCGATGGCAAAAGAGAAGTCCTTGATAGCGAAAAAATTCATCATCCCAAAAATTTCTTCGCATTCGATGTGGCAGGCCTCATAAAGGATTTGGGCTGAGCAGCCATTGCCTTTGAGAATTTTTTGAACTTCCAAGATGAACATTTGGCAGGCTTCTGCCAAACTTTTAGCTCGGCCAACCTCTTTCAAAGCGATTATCACCTTATACATTGTTCCTCCCTCCTTTTCGAACTTTGGAATAGCTAAAAAAATATTAGCATATTCGTAATGTTTTGTCAAGATTATGCTGATAAAAAAACCTTACTAATTTAGGATTTTAGTAAGGTTGGTATGGGTAATTATTTAGCCGCCGCAGCCGGCGCAATAGTCGGCCGTATGCGCGGCCGGGTTGCATGGCGTTATCCCGTCAAGACAGAACATTCTGATCTTTGGTTTCGGTGCTGTCTGGGGAAGTATTTCCTTTTTGTGCTTCTCTTTTGTTCTTTTGACTTTGTCCATGGACGCTACCTCCTTTTTGTATTTTAGATCTTACCATACTTTAAATAATAGTCAAATCTGCAGCGATTTAGATAAATATGGGAATGGGGCATACTTTGATTTTGATCTTGCCAATTTCTATTATTTATGATATGCTAGTCTTAGCAAAACGAATTTTAAAATTCTGTTTTTTTATTTACTAATATTGATTATTGGTTATCGATTATTGGTAATTAATCCTTCCGGGGTAGCGCAGCGGTAGCGCAGTTGACTGTTAATCAATTGGTCGTGGGTTCGAATCCCACCCCCGGAGCAAATATTAGAATATCAATGTTTTATAATTAATTGTAATGTTATGCCTATTGAATCTCCAAGTACAAGTGAAACTCCAAAATTAGGAGAGTTTTCCCGCAAAATTAAGGAGATATTAAGAAAGCTTAAAATAGGAGCGGGTGATGTTAATGAATTAGACAGCGAGTACTCTATTTTGCGTCATGAGATGCCCGATGGTCTTAGCTTGGAAACTCATCATGAAATTGATGAAATTTCAGCTATTCTTTTGGATAAGGCCGTAGAAGAAGACGATGCACAGAAAAAGAAAGAAATATAAAAACAAGCTTGAAAAGGGAACGGCAAATAAATAAAAAAGCCGCCAGCGATGCTGGGGCTTTTTGTTTTAAGTCTTAGAGTGTCCCCAAGTCAAGGGTTTGAGTAATATCTATTTGATCAATGAATTCGTAAGCATGGCTGACTAAAATTAAAGCCCCTTCGTAATTATTTAAAGCTTCGGCAATGATTGGCAGATGTCTGAAATTAATATGATTTGTCGGCTCATCCATGATTAAAAGTCCCGGTTTTTGCAGCACAAATCTGGCATAGCAAAGCAATCCTTTTTGGCCTTCGGACAGGGAACCGATTTTATTTCTTAAAATTTCTGAGGATAATAAAAATTGCGCCGCAGTCGCGTAAATAGTCTGATTCCAGGGAATCTCCATCATTTCCTCCAAGGCCTGATAAGCGGTTTTATTAAAATCAAGTCCGGAAAAATCCTGCTGATAATAACCAATTTTAATATCTTTGCTGATTTGTGCACCTGGTTCACTGCCTTCGGCCAAAGCTTTCAATAATGTGCTTTTGCCAATGCCATTTGGTCCTTTGATCAGCAGTTTTGATTTGGTATGGATTAGGATCGGGTTGGTCAATATTTTCTTTACAGCTTTGTGATTAATCATCACCCCGACTGATTTTATTTGGGCAATTACTCCGGCCAAATCAGCTTGTGAAGGGATTATAAAATTATTTATGGTTTTATCTTCCTGCCTTTCATCAATCATGGTTTCTTCGGCGTCTTCCACTTGATCGCGTAATTTGCTGGCCAGCCGGCGCATTTTACCGCCTTTATTGGCAAAGAAATTGACTTTATCTTTGCGATCTTGAATACTGCGTTTTAATTGCGCATTTTTGGCGCGTTCACGCTCCATCTGAGCTTCGATTTCTGTAAGTACGTCATAATAATTACCCAAATATTGTTCAACTTTTTGGGTATAAGAATCCAAATATAGCACTCCGTCGGTAAAAGTATTTAAAAAGTCGGCATCATGAGAAATAACCAGACAAGTTTTGGTATACTCCATTAAAAATCGGGTCAGGTGCTTGATGCCTTCGGCATCTAAGTTATTAGTAGGTTCATCAAGCAATAAAATATCCGGTTCCTGAATCAAAGCATAGGCCAAAAGCAGGCGCGCTTGCTGCCCCCCTGAAAATTTTACAATTTTTCTATCCAGCGGAGCCTCCAAATGAACAATGTCTAAAACCTTTTTAATCTTTTTGGGCAGATCATAGATTTTTTTATCAAAAGCATCGCTGAAATATTCCTCAATGGTTTTTTCCATGTTTCCCCTGTTCATCACCTGCAGGGCAATGGCAATGGTTGTGCCCGGAGTAACAGAAACAATACCCTCGTTAGGTTTTAATTCGCCGGTGATTAATTTGAAAATAGTACTTTTTCCCGCGCCGTTTTGGCCCATGATGGTGATTTTGGTATTTTCGCGTACGGAAAAATTAGCCTCGGCTAAAATAGGCTTATTTTTATCGTAGTGAAAAACTACTTCGTTAAAACGGATAATGACATTGCCTGGATTCATAATAAAGTATTAATTTAAACAATATGATTATTCTACCAGAAAATAGGGGATTGGTCAACTGTCTTAGACATTATTAAAATTATTTGTATTTTACTGAGATCTGCTTTAAACTGTAGATATGAAAAAAGTAATAATAATTATTGTCATCATCTTAATTTTAGCTGGAGTCGGCTGTTTTTTTGTTTGGCAAAAAGTTGCCAGCTATTTTACCTTGTCTGGCGAGGCTGAAGCCAATAAAAAACAGGAACAGCAAATTCAAGGCATGATTGATGAACGACGCAAACAAAGTTTGACTGGCGATGATAGCGGCGGCATTGAATATGGCGTTAAGCAAATTGAAAAGATTTTGGGCCAGAAAGCCGACTATATGGTCTTTATGGGTTTTTCCCAGGCTATGGGTATCTTCAGACAGCTTGATTTGCCGGCTGAAGAAACCATGCAGTGGCTGCGCGTGCGCCAGGGCTATGCTATCGGCGAACCGCAACGCGCCAGGAATCATTCGACATTTATCAAACAAATGATAGCCAAGTACTCTCCGGAATTAAATTCTAAGAAAAATTTAGCGCTGGGCTATCTGGTCTTTAAATTATTGCGTACTGATCTGACTATGAATCAGGCCCGGAAAATCGCAGAGGAAGCGGTTAAATTTGACTTATCGAATCACCCCGAACGTATTCAGTTATTAATGCGCCCGGCTTATGATGTTAAAGATATCAGTTATGAGCCCGAAAAATTAAATGAAAACATTGATAAATTAATAAAGCCGATTGCCAAGATTATTCCCGAGGGCGCTTATTCCGGTGATTCGCTGGAAGAAATTCAAAAAAGATTATTGGAGAATATCCAAAATGGAATGGATGACCCTGAATTTATCCGCTGGGCTTTTACTAATTATGTCTGGTTGCAGATTGAAGATGAGACTGAACGGGAAAATAAGCATTTTGAGATTATGCAAAAATATGTTGAGTTGTTGACTGATGCCGATGAGAAAAATTCAGTGATTACTGACTATATAATTGAGATGGAGGATTTGGGTAAGGCTGATTGGGCGGCCAAGGGTAAGGAATTGCTTAAAGCTAATACCCCGGATCAGCAGTAAAAAAATCGCCTTGATGGCGATTTTTTGGTATAATGAAATTAATAAGATACTAATTTATTACATTAAAAAATTATGAAAATTTTTAGAACGTGGACGTTTCAATGGTGGGAAGTAAGTTTAATAAAAATTTGCCTGCTTTCGCTGGGCATTTTATTAGGCTTATATTTTTATAATTACCTCGCAAGTCTTCTATGGATTTGGTGGGTATTGTGGTTATTATTTGTAGCAACTACAATTTATTTTATTACTAAGTTACTATCCGAAAAATAAAATTATGAAAAGAAATCTTCTCTTTGTTTATTTTGTAATAATTATTCTTGTGATCGCGGGAATAATGTTGTATGTCAATAAAATAGGGAATAAAGGTTTTTCAACTTTGCCGACTCCGTCTCTAATTACTCAAGCTACTTATCTTTGCAATGAAGGCAAAACAATTGAGGCCGCTTTTTACAAAGGAGAACTCAAGCCGGTAGAGCCGGGCGCCCCCCCGATTCCTACGGGAAGCGTAAAACTTGTTTTAAGTGATGGACGAAATTTTGATCTAGGGCAGACCATTTCCGCCGATGGCGCACGTTATGCCAATAGTAATGAATCATTTGTTTTTTGGAGTAAAGGTGACGGTGCACTTGTATTGGAAAATAATATTGAAAAAAATTATAGCGGTTGTGTTGTGACCCCGGCTGTCGGGGCTCAGAGCATAAAAGTTATTTCGCCTAATGGCGGTGAAGTCTGGTTAAAGAACCAAAAAGTTCAAATAACCTGGAACGCGTCCAAAGAAATAAAGACTGTAAATATAAGGTTGTCAATTTCGGGAAGTGAGGACGCGCAAAATTTTAATGCCGCTATTGCCTCTGCTATCCCGAACACCGGCAGTTATGAATGGACTGTGCAGGATCTGTTTGCAGAGGTCTTGGGTATCACAGGCTTGCCCGCATCGGATAAATATCTCGTTACCGTAGAAGATAGTGATCATAATAATATCTGGGATGCTAGCGACGCAACTTTCAGTATCAAATAATACCATCTTAAGTTATAGTAAAAAATCGTCCCTTGGTGCGGGACGATTTTTTGACAGGATAAAAATATTATTTTATACTCGAATTCAAGGAGGATTAAACATGAAGATTCTAGCGATATCAACGAAACCAGCTCCCAAATGTAATTGTCTACTTCACGTGAGGCGCTCTAGTTCAGCTTTTAGTTGGGTATGCCCGGTTCACGGTCCGCAGGATGATCCCGGCTGTTCAAATGCCTTAATGACATTTCAGGGTGGGGCGTTCTGCCGAGAGGTGTTGCTGTCCGGTTAAAGGATGGCTGGATGACACCAAGACCAAAATGCTCCCGCAAAGGAGCATTTTTTATTTGCTTCTAGTTTTTAAATGCCTCCAAACATACCAGAAAATTGCAGCAATAACAAGAATCAGCATCAGCAAATCAAAATTGTGCAGAGTCTTTTGAATCTGTTCCCAGTGGCTGCCCATTTTCACTCCCAGCCAGGTGAACAAAATGCACCAGGGCAGAGCGCCGATAAAAGTATAAAAGGAAAATTTAGAGAAATTCATTTTGGCAATACCAGCCGGAAAGGAGATATAAGTCCTAATTACCGGTAATAAACGGCCGAAAAAAACTGTCCAGTCACCGTATTTGGCAAACCATTTATCGGCCAAGTCTAAATCATGACGTGAGATCAGAATATATTTACCGTATTTTTCAATCAAAGGCCTGCCGCCTTTGGCTCCTATCCAGTATGCCAGCCAAGAACCAACTAAATTACCCAAAGCGCCGATAAAAGCCACCAGCCATAAATTTAACTGGCCGCTGACTACTAAAAACCCGGAAAAGGGCATAATCACTTCTGAAGGCATGGGAATACCGCAGGATTCCGCCAGCATCAATAAAAAAATACCGCCATAACCGATGTGGCTGATTATATAGATTACTATTTGGGCGAGGATGGCGATTAAGTCTGTTATCATGGTATGAATTATACCAATAATTTGCTAAAATTAATATATGCCGGTGTAATTGATTGGCTTGACAAACGGTTGCAATAAACATTGAATTTGATAAAGTAAAGATAGGCTCTTAATTCTTAACTTATTATGTCTATGATTGTTAAGAACATAATGAAAAAAGATGTTTTCACCATACCGCATACTGCCACTTATTATGAAGCAGCCAGGGTTTTACATGACCATAAAATCAGCGGTGCGCCGATTGTTGATGATGATAATAAATTAATAGGGATGATTACGGAGAAGGATCTTTTTAAGGTACTTTATCCTTTTTATAAAAGTTATTATGAAAATCCCGAGCTTTATGCTGATGCGGAAGAAAGGGAAAACAAAGCCGGTGAAATTAAAAATGACAGTATTGAAAAATTTTTTTCGCACGAGATAGTCACGGTTACTCCCGAAACACTGATTATGAAGGCCGGAGCCATGCTGATTGCCAAAGGCATTCATCGCATGCCTGTTGTTGATGATAAGGGTAGAATTGTCGGCATTATCAGCCGCGGTGATATTTTTAGTGAAGTTTTAAAAAGAAATTTTGACTTTTAACTTTTATAATTAATATATTTTTATGGATCAATATCCAAATATGCCAGCTGGTCAGCATTGTTGTAAGGGCAAGGGAATCGCTTTGGTAATCGGACTTTTAATAATAGGTGCAGCTATATTTGCCAGCTCTTTTATTGTGTCCCAAACTTTTTATAAGGTTAAAGCCCTGAACAATTCAATCTCAGTCACAGGTTCAGCGGAAAAAATTGTTAAATCAGATACTGTCAAGTGGTCTTGTGACTTTTCCAGAACAGTTTCCGCGGATATGCTTAAAGACGGCACTAATCAAATGAAAAACGACCTCGATCTGATTTTACGGACATTTAGACAGCGAGACGTTAAAGATACTGAAATTGCTGTCCAGACCTTGGTTGTCAGCCAAATTTGCGACAGCCAAAATAATGTTATCTATGATCAGTCCGGTAAGCAGAATTGCGCCGGTAACCGTTTGTCCGGCTATTCTCTGCAGCAGTCTATTTTGGTCGAGTCAGGTGATGTTGATAAAATCGCCAAATTGTCCCAGGAAGCCGCCAGCTATTTTATTGATCAGGGTTTGATTTTTACCAGCCAGAATGTGGAGTATTATTACAGCAAGTTGGCTGATTTAAAAATGGATTTGATTAGCCAGGCAACTACCAATGCTAAGAATAGGGCGGAACAGATTGCCGCTTCAACAAGCTCGCAAATCGGCTTATTGCAGTCAGCCGGCATAGGTGTTTTTCAGGTAACAGCGGTAAATTCCACGGAAATTTCCGATTATGGCTATTATGATACTGCGGCTTTGGAAAAAAAGGTGACTGCAGTGGTGCGAGCTTCATTTAGTTTAAAATAAGATTTGTATAAAAAAGGACAAACCGTCAGATGGTTTGTCTTTTTTATTTAGGTAAAAGTTGCTATAATAAAGGTAAATATGTCCAACAACAGCATTGTAAAATATATTGATTTTAAGCCGGAAGATGTTTATCGTGTTTTGAAAACAAATCCGGCCGGTTTAGCGTCCCAGGAAATAAAAGAACGGCAAAGATTATACGGCAAGAATGAGATAAAAGGTAAAAAGAAATTTACCGCCTTGGAGATTTTTATTTCGCAATTTAAAAATCCTCTGATTCTTATTTTGCTATTGGCAACTTTAATTTCCGGATTTTTGGGTGAATATCTTTCTGCCATCATAATTTTTGTGATGGTTTTTGTGTCTGCGATTTTAGCGTTTATTCAGGAGTATAATTCGGAGAAAATAATTGAGGCTTTGAAAAATAAGGTGGCCTTGCAGGCAAGTGTAATTCGCGAAGGTAAAATAAAAAAGATAAATACCACGGAATTGGTTATCGGAGATATTGTCTTACTTCAGGCAAGTTCCATAATCCCTGCTGATTTACGTTTAGTTGAAACTCATGATTTAGCAGTTAACCAGGCGGTATTAAGCGGAGAGGCTTTCCCTGTGGAAAAGGATTCAGCAGCTTTGAAATCTTGCCAGCAGGCGGTTGACGCTGCCAATCTGGTTTTTAGCGGCAGTCATGTAGTTCAGGGCTCTGGCAAAGGGATAGTAGCGGCCATCGGTGCGGATACGTTTTTAGGCCAAACCGCGCAATTGCTTTCCGCGATCGAACCGCCTTCGGAATTTCAAAAAGGCATTTCTCAATTTGGGTATTTTTTGTTTAAAATTATTATTTTCTTTTCTTTTGCCGTATTTTTAATTTTAGCCGTAGCTAAAGGCAACTGGCTGGAAGCTTTATTATTTTCTTTGGCTATCGCCGTCGGTATTTCGCCCGAATTATTGCCGATTATTATCACCATAAATCTTTCCCGCGGTGCGCGTTTAATGGCTCAAAAACAAGTAGTTGTTAAGCGGTTAATGGCCATTGAAAATCTGGGTAACGCTG
This sequence comes from Candidatus Parcubacteria bacterium, assembly GCA_026395755.1. Classification (GTDB taxonomy): domain Bacteria; phylum Patescibacteriota; class Patescibacteriia; order CAIXNZ01; family CAIXNZ01; genus JAPLYC01. The sequence goes on from JAPLYC010000020.1 coordinate 14,645, forward strand.
ATGTTCTTTGCACTGATAAAACCGGTACTTTAACCGAAGGAAAGATCGAGCTTAACGACTATTTCGATTTTGAGGACAATAAAAACGAGGACATTTTACATTGGGGCAGCCTTTGTAATTCTTATGCCGTTGATAAACAGTTTGCCTCCAACCCATTAGATTTGGCTATTAAGAATTACGCCCAAAAACATAATAATAAAACTAATGGTTACGTGATAAAAGATAATATACCTTTTGATTTCTATCGCCGCCGCATGAGCGTGATTCTGGAAAAAAAAGGCGCTAGGGAAATGGTTTGCAAGGGAGCGGTTGATGAAATATTGAATATCTGTAGTTTTATTTCTATAGGCAATAAACACGAAAAAATAGCCGGTCATTTAAAAGTAATTAAAGATAAAATTCAAAATTTAGAGGCTGATGGCTATCGCCTGATTCTGATAGCAAGAAAACAGATTGAAATTAAGGATAAATACAAAGTCTCCGATGAAGCAGACTTGATTTTGGAGGGTGCTTTAACATTTATTGATCCTCCGAAAAAGACAGCTGCGGCCTCAATCCGCACGTTTTATGATCTTGGCGTGAATGTTAAGATTTTGACCGGAGATAGTGAATTAGCAACAAGACGTTTGTGTCAGGAAATCGGGCATACATATTCTAAATTGATTTTAGGCTCAGATATTGATCAAATGTCTGATGAAAAATTGCAAAAATTAGTTTTTGCTGTTGATATTTTTGCCAAAGTAACCCCTGAACACAAATTGCGAATTGTTAAAGCTTTAAAGGAGATAAGGCATAATGTGGCTTTTTTGGGCGATGGCGTCAATGATGCGCCTGCTTTGCGCGCCGCAGATGTCGGTATTTCCGTTGATAGCGCGGTTGATGTGGCCAAGGAAGCGGCTGATGTCATTTTGCTTAAAAGGGACCTTAATGTTTTAATTGACGGCATTAAAGAGGGCCGAAAAACTTTCGGCAATACTTTGAAATATATACTCTGTACCATCAGCTCGAATTACGGTAATATGTTTACTGTTGTGGGCGCTGCATTGTTTTTGCCTTTTATACCTATGCTGCCGGTTCAGGTAATTTTACTGAATTTTTTAAGCGATATGCCAATGCTTGCAATCGCCACTGATAAAGTAGATGAAGAATATTTAAAGAAACCCAAGCAGTGGGATATAAAAAAAATAAGGAAGTCAATGAATTATTTTGGTTTATTGTCTTCTTTGATGGATTATGCTACTTTCGGCTTTTTAATTTTTATCCTTAACGCACCCATGGCTGTTTTTCAGGCCGGCTGGTTTTGGCAGTCATATCTGACTGAAGTTTTATTGATTTTTGTGATCAGAACAAAAAAATGGTTTTGGCAAAGTACGCCGAGCAAGGCATTAAGTATCGGCAGTATTATAACTACATTCATTGTTATCGTAATTTTATTTACCGGCCTCGGTCAATATTTCGGCTTCGGAGTATTAGAATTATGGCAGGCAGCGGTAATTGTCGGTTTGGCCGTGGTATATTTTGTGATTGTGGAATTTGTAAAAAAATATATTTATAAAAAATTTGATATTTAATGATCTTAATTTTAGTGTTACTTAGATGAATTTAATATTTTTGTTTATAATATTTATTTTTTTCCTGACAGCCGCATTTGCCGGCCTGTCGTTTGCGCCCTGGGTACCGGCCTGGAAAAAAGATCTGCCCAGGATTTTTAAATTAGCCGATTTAAAGCCTGGCCAGGTTTTTTATGAACTGGGTTGCGGTGACGGTCGGCTGGTTTTTTATGCCAGTAATGTGTGCCAGGCCAAGGCTATCGGACTGGAAATTTCTTTGCCCATGCTTTTGATTTGTAAATTACGACAGTTATATAGGCGCGATAAAAATGTGACTTTTAAGTATAAGAACTTGTTTAAGCAGAATTTGAGCGATGCTGATGTGGTTTATTTTTTCGGCATGCCCGATAAAATAAGCAAAAAGCTTAAGAAAAAATTGGTCAAGGAATTAAAACCCGGAACCAAAGTGATTTCGTATGCCTTTGCCATCAATGGCTGGAATCCAGAGGCGATTTCCAGACCAGGACCTGTGGATATCGCAATTTATTCATATATTATGGGCAAAACAGGAGACTTGACAGGGACTTGAAAATTTTTTACTATATATTATATCCTGTATTGGATAATCTAATTAATAAATAAGAAAGAAACTATGTCTGAAGTAATTTCTATGGCAGATGAATTAATTTTAAATTCAACTGTTTTATTAGCGGATGACGATGCTGAGGAGGAAGAAGATGATGAAGAGATTAAAGAAGGTGATGACGAGGAAGAAGATGATGACGAGGATGAAGAAGGCGAAGACGGTGAAGAAGCTGATGAAACTGAAGAAGAAGAAAAAATATAATTATAAAAGGGGCGCTAGTCACGCCCTTTTTTTATTTTTGCCAGGATTTTTAGGGGTTTTCAAAATCGTTAAAAGCTGTTAAACTGGGGACAGGTGATTAATACAAAAGTATGAACATATAACTATAATATAAATATGAAAAAAATTATTATTATTTTAAGCATTATATCGGGGGTGATTTTGATTGTTGTTATGGCTATGGGCATTTTAACCTGGCAAAAGTTTAGTCATGATAACCTGTTGGTAGAAAAAAAGGCTCAGGTCGCGGAGGAAGAAACATATAAACCTGAAAATATTGAATACCATAAAGTCAAGCGCAGTGAGAAAAATGATTTGTATTTTTACGCCGCTGACGGAAAAAGATATGTTTTTCCGACTATTGATGTCTACCGTTCCTGGTATGGTGATTTTATGATTGAAAATTTAAAAATTGCCGACTTACAGACTTTATATCAGACGCCTTTGGGCGGCAATGTGACTTTTCGTCCCGGAACATTAATGAAAACTCCTTCAATCCCTTCAATTTATCTGGTGATTAAAAACGGCTTAGTCAGGCCTTTTGCCAGCCAAGAGCTTGTGGCGGAAATTTATGGCAGTGGCTGGAGCCAAAAGGTTTATGAATTGCCGGAATATTATTTCAGCCAATATCAAATCGGCGAGCCCATTAAATCACTGAAGGAATTTCCGGCTTTACCCGCTCAAATTAATATTAATCAGGATAAGGGTTTAGAGTAATTTATGAAAAAGTTATTATATATTTCAATAAATTTGGTTTTACTCTGCGTAATTTCGCTTACTGTTTATTATACATTTACCCGTCGAACTGAAATTTTTGCCCAGAGTAATTTGCAGCTTAATAGTAAGGTTCTGAATGTTAACATCTCCGATAAAATTCAAGAAATAAAAAGAGCCAAACCGGCTGAAAAAGAAATTCGGGCGATGTATCTGACTTCAAATTCCGTTGCTTTACCGGTAAGGGTGGATAAATTTATTGAGCAGATAAAAAACAGTAGTATTAACGCGGTGGTAGTTGATATTAAGGATTATTCCGGTCAGATTGCTTATGACAGCAAAGTTCCTTTAGCCGAAGAATTACAGACAGATCGTGATTTGATTAAGGATTTGCCGAACGTAATTAAAAAATTTCACGATAATGATATTTATGTCATTGCCCGCCAGACTGTTTTTCAGGATCCGGAACTTTCAGGTAAAAAGCCTGAGTGGGCGGTTAGAAATTCCGCTACCGGCGGTATTTGGAAAGATAATAAGGGTCTGGGCTGGTTGGATGCGACTAATATGGAAGTTTGGCAGTATAATGTGGATATTGCCAAAGAGGCTATTAGTCTGGGTTTTGATGAAGTAAATTTTGATTATATCCGTTTCCCGTCAGACGGCCCCATGAAGCTAATGCAGTTTGCCAATCTGGATGGCCGGACTAAAGCTGAAGTCATGGCTGGATTTTTTAAATTTTTATACGATAATTTGAAAGATGAGCCAGCTTATATTTCCGGAGATTTGTTCGGCTTTACCACTGAACGCACAGATGATATGAATATCGGCCAGCAGATAGAAGACGCAGCCTTGTATTTTGATTATGTTTGTCCCATGGTTTATCCTTCTCATTATCCCAGCGGCTATCTGGATTTAAAAAATCCGGCGGCGCATCCTTATCAGGTGGTAAAAGTTGCCTTGACTAAGGGCGAGGAAAGTTTGGCTGCGGTTACTAATGTGAGGGCAAAAATCAGACCGTGGCTGCAGGCTTTTAATATGGGAGCGGATTACACGCCGGCCATGATTGAAGACCAGATTCGCGCAGGCAAAGAAGCAGGCAGTTATGGCTATTTATTATGGAATGCCAGAAATGTTTATAATTATTTGCCCAGCAAATAAATACTTTAATAATTAAATAATAATGAGTATGGAAAAATTTAAATATATTGTAGCTGTGATTATCGGGGCGATTCTGATTATTTCCATCAGTCCGAAGTTTTTTATTCCTTTGCTGGTTATTTTAATACTTTTTTATAAACCAATTTTACAATTAATTTCCAAATTTATGCCTCAGGGACAAACTTTTGATTATGCCAAGGTAGTCGGCGATAAATTTAAATTAGGATCCAAGGTTACAATCGGAGTGATTATCGCGGTTATTTTGATTATCATTCTTTTCAGGTCAATAATTATTGTGCCGGCCGGAACTACCGGAGTTTATCATTTATTCGGCCAGGTAAAGGATCAGCCGCTTAGTTCCGGCATCCATTTAGTTTTCCCGCTGGCAAAGGTGGAGATGATGAGCATCAGGACTGAACAATATACCATGTCAATTATTCCTACTGAAGGTCAACGATATGGGGATGATTCTATTGATGCCTTGACCAAGGAAGGCTTAAAAGTCAATTTGGACATTACGTCTTTGTATCATCTGCAGGAAGATAAGGCACCGGAAATTTTTAAAACCATTGGTTTGAATTATGAGGAAAAAATTGTCAGGCCGGAAGTGCGCGGCGCTATCCGCGATGTGATTGCGCTTTATGATGCCAAGGATATTTATTCTGCCAAAAGGGAAGAGGCAACCAATGAAATCGCGGATAAATTGAAAACATCATTAAATCCGCGTGGTATTGAATTGGAGCAGGTCATTTTGCGCAATGTGGCCTTGCCGGATTTATTGACTCAGGCGATTGAAGCCAAGCTGATGGCTGATCAGGAAGCCCAAAAGTACGATTTTATTTTACAGAAAGAAACCAAGGAAGCGGAAAGAAAAAGAATTGAAGCAGCCGGCCAGCGCGATTCCCAAAAAATTATCAATGAAAGCTTGAGTAATCAGTATTTACAGTATTTATACATTCAAAATTTACAAAATCGTCCGGGTACTATTTATGTGCCGTATGATTTGCCGTTGTTTAAGGGGATACAATAAGCAAGATATTTTAAAAAACCCGTTACAATATAGCAGCGGGTTTTTTAATTTGTCAAAAGCGGGGAAAGTTGCTAAATTTAATGTATGATTAAACAAAATGACAATTCATATCCAATCTTTATCTCTACTGTAATGAAGGTAATACTCAATTACCTTAGGTATTCGCAATCAGTTTGGATGATAATTTTCTGGGCGATGTTTTTGTTTGTTTTTTTCTTGAGTGTACTTTCTGTGATTATTTCTTCTAAGCCGGAATTATTGACCAATGCCCTAACTTTTATAATCGGTTTTTTTAATATCCGCGATTTGCATATTAATACTGTCTGGGGTAAGGAAGAAATACTGTGGGCATATGGAGTTATCTCTATAATTATTTATGCCTTGGCATCTTTGATTAAATTAATATTCAATATTAAAATCACCTTGAATACTAAGCAGAAGCTGCTGTATATGTCGTCACTCATAATTGGGCTAGCAATTCTGATGTTTATTTTCTTTTCCATTGCTTATCTTATTACTCGTGACCAAATATATCGGGGCTATTATCCCATGATTTTTATTTTTGCCATCGGGACTTTAGCTACAAGTCTTTATTATTTAGTTGTTAGTCAGGCTATAAATTTTATCATTAAAGTCATTGATTATAACTTAGCGCGTAATAGTGTGTCAAAATAAATATGGCCGAAGTCACCCCCATGTTAAAACAATACCGCGCCATCAAGGATCAGCATCAAGACTGCATCCTGTTTTTTCGTTTGGGGGATTTTTATGAAATGTTTGGACCAGACGCGCTGGAAGCCTGTAAAATTTTAAATATCACTTTGACCGCCCGCGGTAAAGGGACTCCCAACGAAGTGCCCATGTGCGGCATCCCTTATCACGCGGCTGATGGGTATATTGCCAAGTTAACCCGAGCAGGCAAAAAAGTCGCTATCTGCGAGCAGTTAACTGATCCGGCTTTGCCAGGTATCGTTGAACGGGACGTGATTAGAATTATTACGCCTGGTACAACTTTGGATAATAATATCTTGGATAACAAGAGAAATAATTATTTGGTTTCTTTGGTAAATAAGGATAATGTCTGGGGACTTGCTTTTGTGGATTTAACCACCGGTGAATTTAAGCTGGCGGAAATCCGTAAACTTGATGACTTGATTAATGAGCTTGGCAGAATTATGCCCTCGGAAATAATTATTACACCGGATTTAAATGAAAATTTACATTTGGTTACTAAACTTAAAAATTTAAGCAATTTAAATATTTTTTATCCGGCGATTTTTAATCCAGCAGGGGAAACTTTACTTGGTCATTTTAAAGTTAAAAGTTTGCAGAGTTTTGGCATTGAGAAGGTTTTGATTGGCATAGAGGCAGCAGGTAACTTGATTAATTACCTAAAAGACACTCAGAAGACTTCTTTGGAACATATAAATAAAATCAGTTTATATAATATTTCCGATTATATGATTCTGGATGAGGCGACTATTCGTAATCTGGAACTTTTATATACTTATCAGTTCTTTGAACAAAAAGGTTCATTAATTTCCATTCTTGACCAGACGCAAACAGGCATGGGCGGGCGTTTGTTGCGCAATTGGCTGCTGCATCCTTTGATTAAT
>JAPLYC010000090.1 GCA_026395755.1 Candidatus Parcubacteria bacterium
TTTCAGGCGATGTTAGCAGAATTAAAGATGAGAATGAAGATATAAAAGAGTAACTGTTACGAGGACTCATTTAATATTGGGGGCATTTGCATATTAAATAATGCCGATTAAGCAATATTTTGGATATAAAAACGAATTACACTTATGTCAGAAAAACAATTCAATCCCGAAAATAAAAAATCATCGCAAGGGGCGGAAAAATTTAAAAAATTTTTAGAAAAAAGGGGTGAGCCGGATTATCTTGAACAGAAAGTATTAGAAACTTGGCAGACACACGGCGCCGAATCCGCCAGGAGCTATTACATAAATGACGCGGATAAGTTTGGTCAAGTTAATAAAGAGGTCATAGCGTTTCTCGAAAGAGAATTGTTTGGCGCCGGCGAGGATGGTTTGGCGAAGAAGACTCCGTGGAATACTTTTAGAAGAAAAAAGGCCGGATTACCCATACTACATTCATTCGAGGATTAAAAAGAATATTATGTTCAAATCATATAAACAATGCCAATCGTGCGGGATGCCGTTGAAACAGGATGTAAAGGGCGGCGGATCGGAAAAGGACGGGACATTGAGTCAGATGTACTGCAGTTCTTGTTATGAAAACGGCGCATTTAAAAGGCCGGATATGACCGTAACTGAAATGCAAAAACTGGTAGAGGATGTTTTGAAAAATGAGGTAAAATTCCTAAAAATATTCAGATGGCTGGCGGTCAGGCAGATACCGAAGCTTGAAAGGTGGAAAAAGAATTAAATAAAATGCATGAAAGAGATTGGTACAAAATTTAATAAGCAAGAGGGCTTAAGTGTCCCGATTGAAGCGAAATTTTATCCCGAGAAAGCAACTTTGCTTTTGAACATTGCCAGCGATGTTGTTGATTTAGATATTAAAAAGAAAGAGGCGGAACAATTGGGGTTGTCGCCTAAAAAAGAGTTTCATCTTACTATTATTGGCAGTGATACGGGTGAGGAAATTTTACATTCTTTTGAGGGGTTAAACGAAGAAGAGAAAGTATCCCGGATGCAAAAAACTCGTCAGTTAAGTGAATCTATTGAATGGAAAGTGGTTTTGAAGAATGAATTTTTCTATATACAAAAAGAGTATAATGAAACAGTCCCTGAAAAACGGCAGTCGATAATTCAATTGGCAGAAGTAGCTGGTTTGGTTGAATTTTATAAAAAATTAAATTTATTGCTGGGCCAACAACTTGAAGTTCCCATGCCACATATTACTTTATATACAACCAGCACTAGGGAGGAGAAAAAGTTAAGAGGTATAGGTATATACTCTAAACAACAATTTGAAGAACTAAATCCGAAAAAAATATAAAAAACCGTCCCTGGTGGGGACAGTTTTTTTGATTTATTTAGGGGGGGTATTTTCCTTATCACCCTTTTCCCCTTGATCAATCGGGGTTACTTTTTCATCTTGGGGCCGAGGTAATAAGCCCTCTTTTTTGGCCGTTTCCATAATGACGCGAAAATGCTCTTCTCTTGCCGGAGCCTGCTGTGTCTGGCACCAGCAATTCGGATTACCGCCACACCCGCAATCGCATCCCATAGCACCCTCCTTTTGTTGAGTTTTTAGACCGAGACTACAATTATCACGTATTTCACTTTAAATATTACACACATCCCTCAAAAAGGCAAAGGGCATAGGTGCCACTAAATATTTAGAAAGGGAGTGTCAAAGCGACTTTTTTTGTGGTAAAATAAGTATAAAGGAAAGCTTAAACACTAATCTATAATCACGAATTAACATGAATTTGTATTAGTGCAGATTCGTGTAAAAATTTCGTGATTAAGCTCTATGACCAAACTAATCTTTGACATCGAAACCATCGGCGAGAATTGGGACGATATGGATGAAACCACTCAAAAAGCCCTGACATACTGGCTGAAAAAAGAAGCTTATTCCGAAGAGGCTTATGCGGCTGCCATGGCTAATGTAAAAAATGAACTGGGATTTTCTCCCTATACCGGTCAGATAGTTGCCATCGGGGTTTTGGAGGTGGAAACCAATAAAGGCGCGGTATATTATCAGGCCCCTGAAAAGCCGAAAGAAGATTTCGAGGAAGACGGCATCAAATATCGAGCTTTGAGTGAGAAAACTATGCTGGAAAATTTTTGGCAGGGCGCGATAAATTATTCGGAATTTGTCAGCTTTAACGGCAGGGGTTTTGATGTCCCTTTTTTAATGATTCGTTCAGCAGTTAACGGGATTAAACCGACTAAGGACTTGATGTCCAATCGTTATTTAAGCAGCCAAAAATTCAATGCTCAGCATGTTGATCTCATGGATCAGCTGACGTTTTATGGCGCAGTGCAAAGACGACCCAAGTTGCATATGGCTTGCCGAGCCCTTGGCATTAAAAGCCCCAAAGAGGACGGGGTTGACGGCGACGAGGTCGGGCCATTATTTAAATCAAAAGAATATTTAAAAATCGCTAAATATAATGCCGCTGATTTACGGGCAACCAGGGAATTATATTTAAAGTGGAATGACTTTATTAATATCAAATAACCGCTCTTGTCACCCTGAGCTTAGTCGAATGGGTGGCATCGTCGGTGTCAATGGTTTGGTTCGGCTGCGCTCACCATAAACTTGTACTAGGCCTGCCCTGAGCTAAGCCGAAGGGCTCACCATGACACAAGAGCGGTCGCCCAAACTCAAAACCTTATAACTTTATACTTTAAACTTTGAATTTATGTGGTTATACCTTGCTATTTTCGCCTATTTTCTCTTTGCTATAGCGAATATCGGCGACAAATTGATGGTCAGTAAATATAAAACCGAGCCCCTTGTTTATGCCTTTTATGTGGGCATTTTAGGCGTGCTTTCGGTTATTCTTATTCCCCTGGGAGTTTATTTTCCCGTGCCAATTTTATTAATTTTTTCCTTATTGGCAGGCTTGGCTTTTGTACTGGCTTTGTTTTTTATGTACAAAGCTCTTTGTCTAGGCGAAACTTCAAAGGCAATTACCATCATGGGCGGATCCAGTCCGATTTTTACTTTTTTATTGGCTAATTTATTTTTACATGAAAATTTGCAGCTTCAGGAAATCGGCGCTTTCTTAATTTTGGTTTTGGCTATTATTTTAATCAGCTGGGAAAAAGAAAGGCCGGTACGAAAAAAATATCACGAGAGTATGATCTTTTGGTCTGTGATGGCGGGATTATTTTTTGCCGTCAATTATACTTTAACCAAACATTTGTTTAACCAGGATACGTTTATTAATGTCTTTTTCTGGACCAGAATGGGTGGGGTGATTACGGCAATTATTATCTTGCTGATTCCTAAGGCCAGAAAACTGATCAAGACTGATTGGAAGAGACCCAAAAAGCAAAAGGGTGCGCTCGTTTTTGGCATTCAGGCAACCGGCGGCTTGGGAGTAGTTTTACAAAGCTATGCCTTGACTCTGGCCAGCCCAACATTGGTAAATGCCTTGCAGGCAATTCAATATGCCTTAGTCTTTGTCTTTGCTCATCTTTTAGGCAGAAAAATTCATCATCTCCAGGAAAAAATATCGACCCGGGAATTAGTGCGTAAGATTCTGGCATTTGCCTTAATATTTTTAGGCCTATATTTACTCGCTAAAATACAATAAGAATATGAGAAAAAAAACTAAACTAAGACTCTTTATGATTATATTTGTTATTGTTTTAATTTGTGTTGGCATTGCTTATTGGGCGTATAGCACTTATCAGCCCAACCGCCAGACTGCTTATGGTGTTACATTTTCCAAAGAATTCGCCCAGTACCTTGACCTGGACTGGAAACAAGCCTATAGCGCAATTTTAAATGATCTAAATGTTAAGTATCTGCGTCTGCCGGTTTATTGGAACATGATTGAACCTGAAAAAAATATATATAATTGGGAAGATATTGACTGGCAAGTCAATGAAGCGGCCAAAAAAGACGTGCGCCTAATTTTAGTTTTGGGTCGACGCCAGCCGCGCTGGCCAGAATGCCACGATCCTGTTTGGGTGGAAGACACAGATCCGCAGGAAGTTCGGGCAAAATTACTGCAAAACATGGAATTAATAATTAACCGCTATAAAAATAATCAGGCGGTAGAAATCTGGCAGATTGAAAATGAGCCTTTCTTGGATTTTTTCGGCAGATGTCCCAAGATCAGCAAAAAAGAGTTGCAGGAGGAAATTGATTTGGTAAAAAAGCTCGATAAGCGCAAGATTTTATTGACTGATTCGGGCGAGCTCAGCACCTGGTATCCTTTGATAAAAATGGGCGATATGTTTGGCACAACCTTATATCGCACGACTTATAATAAGTATTTTGGCTATTGGAATTATTTTTTCCTGCCCTCTTCTTTTTATCGCTTAAAAGCCGCTATCTGGGGTAAGCCTTTGGATGCGACTATTGTAGCTGAATTGCAGGCGGAGCCCTGGTTTCCCGAAGGTCCGCAGCAAACAGACGTGGACAAGCAATTAAAGCGTATGAATGCCGACAAATTAAAAGCTAATGCCGACTATGCCAATAAAACAAATTTTTACCGTACCTATTTTTGGGGCGTGGAATGGTGGTATTGGCTGAAAACCGCAAAGGGCAATAGTTCAGTCTGGGATGCGGCGAAACCATATTTTAAATAGTCTCAAATTTCGTACCCCACGTAGGCGACACGACGTCGTGTCGCCTACGTGGGGTTACCTTTCTGCCTGCGTGCAATTTAGCTTCAAAAAACTCGACTTATGCACATTTCGGCAGGATTTACCCTTGACAATTTTAAGGGCTATGATATAAAGAGAGTAAGAGTAAAATAAATTTTATGAACAATAGCTTACAACAATTTTCGCGCAGACATTGCTGGCACTCAGCTAAATTGGCTAGGCTATTTTTCGTTAGAAACTAAGTCGCACAGACAAATTGTATTCAGATAAAGGATTTCTAAGGGATAGCTCTAGCCAGAGCTATTTTTTTGTTATGTTCTTTTGATAACGTCCGGCGGTATTTGGTGTCGGTTAACGTTTCGTAGCACGTTTAACGATTGACGTAACGAATGTCGAGCCCGTAATACGTGAGACGACAATGCTCATAAGGAGGGTACGAACATGTCGAAGATAAAGATTTTACCTGTAAAGACCGATGAGCTGGGTGGTTTTCAGGAAACAAACCGCTTAGAAAATGAGCTTATTTATCTGGCCTTGGGAATTGATGGTGCTGAAAGATGGGTATATAGCGAGGATCCGTTTTGTCGGGGACCGGAAGAGAATTTTGATGAGTTTCACTAGGCAAGAGACATTCTCTCTGTTTCTGAGTGGCTCAGGCATAAACTTCTTAATAACGCCTTCCTCTGTATAAAGCTGCGGAGGGCAAGGAGGCTTGTTATGAAACGGAAACACAAAAGAGTAACTTTATATCAGTCCACGAGCCGCAAACGCAATTCTGCGTCTCGGATTAGGACTGAAAAGTCTTCACGAAGTAACCGGATTGCCTGGGGCTGGTTCAGTATCTAAACGCCTTTTCACAGAGATTGGCAACTATTTCGGAATAGGGTGGTTGCCAACTCAAAATCAAACAGAAAGGAAAAAACCATGTCGCGCCACAGCTGCAACATCCACCGCTCCTGGAAGTAACCGCTACTCTGGCGGGGGACTTCTATCTCAAAGCCTTTATCCGAAATTTTCCCCTTAAAGGCACACAGCTCCGTACCTTTCCGCAAAGCGGATTGGTACGGAGCCCAACCAAATTATAAATAATTAAATATATGAAAGCGCAGCAAATTTTAGACAAGTTGATACAATTTAATACTGTTGATGATAAGGATAATGGCAGTATCATGAAATACTTGTCAGACTTATTAAGTCCGGCAGGTTTTAAAATTCAGCTGGTAAAAAATAAAATTTCCCGGAAAATAAACCTGCTGGCCAAATATAATCAAAGCAAAAAAACAGTTTTAACTTTTTCCGGGCATACTGATACAGTACCGGCAACCAAGGCTTGGATTCAAGAGCCGTTCAAGCTAACACCCAAAAATAACAAATTGTATGGCTTGGGAACTGGCGACATGAAAGGGCCGATAGCAGCTTTTATCAGTGCGGTTTTAAGCTTTGATTTGAAAAAATTTAAAAAGGGGCTTAATTTGGTTTTTACTTATGGTGAGGAAAAGGATCTGGAAGGCATTCAAAATTTATTAAAAAAAGTAAAACTTAAGACAAACTTGGTAATTGTCGGTGAAGATACCGGTTTAATTCCTGTCGTTGCCAGCAAGGGCGCCTATGCCGTTAAAATTGAATTTAAAGGCAAGGCTGCCCACGGCGCGGAGATAAATAAGGGCATCAACGCCATTATTTTAGCTCAGCAATTTATTGACAAGCTGAATCAATATTTTATTACTCTGCAAACTACTCAAAATACGATATTTAAAATTCCCTTCGCTACACTTAATATCGCAAAAATAATGGGCGGTGACTTGATTAATCGCGTACCTGATTTTTGTCTTTTAGAATTTGAATACCGAACCATTAAGCAACGGCAAGGCATTAAAATTTATGAGGACATTTTACAGATATTGAGGCTAATGGGCTGTAATTTTAAAATTAAGCTGGACTTACAGATTCAGCCGAT
>JAPLYC010000010.1 GCA_026395755.1 Candidatus Parcubacteria bacterium
ACGAGATTTTGAAGCGCATGGAAGCCAAAGCAGAAATGCTGGAGAAAAAGAGGGAACAGGGATTTACTCACCTGCAACTGGTGCCAATCGGTACTCCGCTCTCTTTTCTGATAGACCGCGCCCATGACCTGATTGTTAAAATGCATAAGGAAGGCAAACTGCTGGGTACAGACGGCAAAAAGCTGGAACTGGATGAGAACCAGCCGGTTTATGTTGCCGATGAATATAAAGACGCGGATGTCAAAGGCGACCTGGTGTATTTCCCGCAAAAGTTTGATAAAGAAAATAATGGCGGTATAACCAAGGCAGAGCTTAAGGATCCCTGGGAAATCTTGTTTGTAGAAGACCAGCCTGATTTACCAGCCAAGGGCAAAGAAATTGCCGGCAGAAAACAGTTTGACGCTGGTCAAAGCCCAGAAGAATATCTGAAAAAAATCCAGACCGATTCGCAATACGCCAATGAACAATTCACCACGCCCGAAGCTCAGCTGATATATTTCATGGAATATCTGCAAAGAAATAATCAGGTGATAGATGACTGGGATGGCCAAGGCAAAGGCTGCTGGAATGCAGGAGCATATTTTAAAAGCGGTCTTGTCCCGCGCGGTCATAGTAAAACAGCAATGGCTTTCTAAAGAAGAATTGCTTTATGCACAAATTTACATTTAAACCCTCACGTTTGAGTCCGGCTTAAAAATATCAAGCCAATGAGCCAAAGAGCGTTGCGACGCTCTCAGGTTTTTAGACAAGACGGATCAAAAAAGCGGTCTTGTCCCGAACGGTAATTGGAATCGTAATAATAAGCAGTTTAACCTGAACAGGAACAATCCTGATAATCACAATGACAATAACGCTGTTCGTTCGTCGGTGAGGGGTTATGTGTTTTGCGCTGATTTCAGCCAGCCGCCGACTTGGCGCCCTATTTCCTGCATTTGGCTCTGCAATTGGAAAATCATGGTTTCGTTCGCCAGTTTCAGCTCCAGAAGCAATCGTAGCTTGAGGCGGATGATTTCCAATTGCGCGTCTGCCTTATACAGATAGGGCGCTTTAAGCGGCTTGGGTGCGTTCTTGGCCATAATCAGGAGTTCCAGGCAAGTTAAAATGCTGTTTTCCAGGCTCACGCCCAGGGAATAGCGCCACCGTTTGGTCAGCCGGCTGTCAAGGTCTATAACCATTTTATAAACCTCGTAAATTAAATTTATGACCGGATATGGTTCCATAGATATCAGTATAACAAAACTTTGGCGTAGCTTTTGCGAATATCAAAAGGGCAAAAAGCGCACTTATGAATTTGTTGAGTTTAAATATAATCTGGAACTGGAATTATTTAAACTTCATGAAGAATTGCGAGCCAACAGGTATCAGCCCGGCGTTTATCGCCACTTTGAAGTTACAGACAATAAAAAACGGACAATTTCGGTCGCGCCTTTGCGCGATAAAATTATTCATCGCTTAATTTACGATTATCTGGTGGAAATTTACGACAAAAATTTTGTTTATGACGCCTGGTCGTGCAGAAAAGGTAAAGGATTGCATAAGGCAATTGAACGCACGCAGAGTTTTTTGAGGAAATATCCGGATAGTTACGTCTGGCGCAGTGATGTGAAAAAGTTTTTTGATTCAGTCAATCAGAACGTTTTATTAGATATAATTGAATTTAGAATTAAGGACGGCTTGGCTATCAATTTAATTGCCAAGGTAATTAAAAGTTATGATTTGGGCAATGGCAGGGGAATGCCCATCGGCAATTTGACCAGCCAGATTTTCGCCAATATCTATTTGAATGAATTTGACCATTATGTTAAACATAATTTAAAGCCATTGGCTTATTTGAGGTACGGCGACGATTTTATAATTTTAGCTGATAGCAAAGAAAAAATTGAGGAATTAAGATCAGCGTCTGTTCATTTTTTAAATTGTCGTCTAAATCTGCAAATAAACGCTAAAAATGATATAATTATTAAGGCAAAACAAGGATTGCATTTCTTGGGCAGTATTATTTATGCTCATGGCAGGAAATTATCCAAAAGGAACAAAAGACGCATTGCGCAGAAATTGAATTTTAAAAATATCCCCAGTTATTACGGCATTATAAAGCCGTTTGGACAGGAAGAATCGGTTAAGTTTTGCTGGCAAGTGATTGATGTTTTATGAACTAATTCTGCTAATGATGAGGGTAATTGGTGGATTGGGAAAATAGGTAATTAGGGAAAGGATTATTTGTATATAAAATATGGCAGAATATCTAAAATTAGAGACATTGGAAATTTATAGATTAGGCAGGCAAGCATCAAAAATCGCCTGGCAGGTTTATGGTAATTTAAAAATGGATGAGAAAATAATTATAGGCCAACAGTTTGTAAAATCAACGGATTCTATTGCGGCCAATATCGCAGAAGGGTATGGCCGATATCATTTTTTGGAAAAAGTAAAATTTTATTATAATGCCAGAGCTTCCTTGCTGGAAACAATACATTGGGTAGACGTATTAGAGGAAAGAGTTTTAATAAAACAAAATGAAGCAACTGATATTCGGAAAATTTTAGATGACTTGCACATTAAATTAAATTCTTATATTAAATACACCTTGGATAAAAAATCTTCCAATCCCAAATTAACCAAGAACCAAATTACCTAATTACCCAACCCATATGCCATCATTTTTAGAAAAATTCACCCAAAAACAAACCATTTTAAGCCCGCAGGAAGTGCAGGCGATTTTAGCGCAGGCGGATTTAAGAAAGCGCCAGCAGGAGCTGAAAATTTCCGCTATTAATATTGCCAAGACCAGCAAGCTGGAACGCGACGGCGTTAAGGCCGTAATTAATAAGGAAGCCTCAGGTGAAACAGCTGAAAAATTCACCAAAGAGCAGGCTTATGAGCTGGTCCCGCCTTTACTGAGCGAAGCTGAGGAAAGCCAAGGTTATGCTCCGCTCTTAGCTTCCTTTGATTTTGCGCGCACTGCCAAGATTTTGCAGCTGACTGGTTTTGAATATCAGGAATATCTGGAGCAGGCGCAAAATCTGTCTGATATTGCGCGTCCGCAGGAAATCAAAGTTTCCCCCGCGGTTTTATTGCCCGATGCCTATATTATTGGTATTCAGACCAGAATGATTAAAGGCTTGCCAATGCCTGATATAAAAAAGGTAGCCCAGGCAGTTGATTTGGCGCCGGAAATTTTGGCGCAGTATGCCTTGGTTTTAGCGGAAAAAGACAGACAGGAATTTTTAAATCAATTTAGTGAAGATAAACGACGAAATATTTCCGTGATTTTGGATAAAAACACTTCCGCAGTTTTACACAGCGCTATTGTGGAAAAGGGGACTGATGAAGACAAACAAAGAAAAGAAGTCAGGATGAGAGTTTTTAATGAGTTAAAAAATACAATCGCCGAGAAAAATCCTAAAGATCGTAAAATTGCCAGACTGCTTTCCGAATCCATGAGACAGCTGGGCTCTGACAGCCAGCAACTCCTTTTGGAAATTCTACGCGATGAGGTGGAAGATCGGAAGTTTAATGCCCCGGAAAAATTGTCAGCTGACCATTTGCCGTGGCTGGTTAAAGTTTTAGTTGAAGAATTTGAAGATTTTCGCGGTAATGACTTGGTCATGCATTTGGCGGCGGATGACAGGACTCCGCCCAATCTGGCTATTTATTTTTATAATAAACTGGTTAAGAATCGTTATATTGATAAAGACGTGGAAGAGTGGTGGAATGAGCGTAAAAAATCCAAGTCAGCCAGCGGTAAAAAAGAGGAAAGCGAGGATAAATTATACCGTCTGGATATATTGCGTAAAATAATTAATGATCTTGGCGTGATGCCGACCAAGACTGTGATTGAATTTATCAGTGATGATTCGCGCTGGAAAAAAGGACGGCAGGTTTTAGATTTGGAGCAGAGAGTGGCCCAGATAAAAGACAGCCAGTCAAAATTCGAAAATCTCAAAAATAATAAAGAGCTGGTATCTCAATTAAGGTCTGATGAAAATATTGCTATGACTTATTATCTGCTTTATGGCGGCAATGACAGGTTTAATCTGATTAATAATTATGATTTTAAAAAATTCTGGGAAATTCTCGGTCTGATTGATGATTTGAAAATTCATAATCAGCCATTGAAAATGTTTGATCAGGCTTTAAGAAAAGAGGGAAAAGCAGACCGCGAAAGAGAGGCAATTACTGAAAGATTAAACGCCGGTCATTTTCCTTTGGATCATCCGGAGCATGCTTATCAGGAAGTGAGCTTTGAAGTCAGCGAAAACGCGGCTTTGAAAAACGCCAATTCCGAAATCGGCAAGGTTATGGGCAAAGGGCAACTGGGTGTGGTATTATTGGCGCCGCTTTACCGCGAATATTTAACCAAAGATGATTCTGTCGAGGCGCAAGGAATGGCTCAGAAATTAAGCATGGCCACAACCTTTACTGAGCGCCTGCAGGTAATCACGGAAATTGAATCCAGGTTTACGGATTATAACCTGCAAGCCCAAAAGCAATTGGAAGAGCCCTGGAAAGCTTTGGGTGAAAAAATGCTATTGGAAATGCCGGTGGAGTCAATTTTAAATAATGATTTTATCCAGATGCGCGGTGAGGATCTTTTGCCGAAATTAGATACCAAAAGGCTTGACTTGAAACGCATGAAAAAGGAAGTTTTGGTTATGCTTAAAGGCGATAATAAGCAATTGAATGATTTGCAGAAAAATATCAATCAAAAGAAAAAAGCCAGGAAAGGCTTAATTGAAGGGCTGGATCGCCAAACGGACAGCGCCAGAAAAAAGGATTTGCAAAAAAAGGTTGAGGAGATTGAAGGACAAATTAAGGGACTGGAACAAAAACGGGAAGGCATGAGCAATCTGCTGGTCAATGAACGCTACGCGCATTTAACTGAAGAGGAGAAGAAAACAGAAATGGATTATGTTTCCAAGGAAATTATTGCTCTGACTGAAAAAGATCCCAGCGCTATTTTTACTTATTTATTGATGCAATTAATTGATGAGGATAAATTGACTGAAAGCGATTTGAATTTAGTCAAAGAAATGGAAAGCCATTTGCAGGGGCCGTTTAATGTTATTAAAGACAAGGCAACATACCAGAAGCCAAGTGAAGAGAAAAAACGCCAGAGAATTGGTTTGCGTTATTTGGATAAGGCACAGCGTCTGATGAGCATGGTGCGCTTTGCCGACAGTAAAATCTGCTGTTTTTCCTCCAATAATTATGAGATGAAAGTTCAGCATGATACACCGAATAAATACTGGGTCGCCTCAATCAACGCTGACCCCATGTCCTTTGTGATTTCCATGGAAATGCCCCAGGCTCCTGCCCAAGAGGGGCAAAAGCAAGTACATGAAAATTTGGGCTTTATTTTCGGCAGTTTTGGTGTTGATGACAATAAAAATTTAGCTTTAATGCTGAATGGTATTTATTACGCGCCCGGAGTTGAAAATGAAGAACAGGTGAGGATTATCCTGGAAGGCGTGGAAAAAATATTTACCGGTAGCGGCGCCAAGACTTTAGCTATGGCCACGCAATACGGCGGTTCATTCAAAATGCCTCAGGAATTTTCCAGCCAGGCCATTGAAATGACTCGTTTGCGCGCGCTGGATGACAATAACGGCGATCCGGAGAGTAAGATTTATGATGACTTAAATACGGGTAATGATTTGAACAAGCTGCATGATTACGGGAACGTTGTTTGGCACAAGCGGGTTGAGTTGTAAGTCTGAAGGCCGAAGTCTGAAGTCTGAAGTGTAAAGCAATTTATAATATTATGGAAAGAATTAAATTTATTCCGCCGAAAATAGAAAAACATAAATTGTCAGAAACCCAGGATCGACTGGAGAAACTTTTTGAATTGAAAAAGCAGTATCAGGAGCAGGTGAAGGCGCTGATCGCCACTGGCGTCATTGAACTTTTGCCTGAGACAGGCAAGTATGGGGTTTATGATATCAAAGGCAAGGAATGCCCGATCCCGAGCTATGATGAGATTTTGAAGCGTATGGAATCAAAGGAAAAAATGCTGACCAAGAAAAAGGAACAGGGATTTGGTAAACTGCTTTTAGTGCCGATTGGTACGCCTTTGTCTTTTCTGATAGACCGGACCAGCGATTTAATAGTCAAAAAGCATAAAGAGGGGAACCTGCTGGGCACGGACGGGAAAAATCTGGAGCTGGATGAGAACCAGCCTGTTTATGTCGATGATATATACAAAGATGCTGATATTAAAGGTGACCTGGTGTATTTTCCTCAGCAGTTTGATAAGGAAAATCATGGCGGTGTACCTAAGGCAGAAATGAAAGAAGCTTGGCAGCTGCTGTTTATTGAAGACCAGCCAGACATGCCGGACAAGGGGAAAGAAATCAACGGCAGAAAACAATTTGACGCCGGCCAAAGCCCTGAAGTATATCTGAAAAAAATCCAGACCGATTCGCAATACGCCAATGAACAATTCACCACGCCCGAAGCTCAGCTGATTTATTTTATGGAATACTTGCAGAGAAATAATCAGGTGATAGATGACTGGGACGGTAAAGGCAAAGGCAAACGTTGCTGGAATGTCGGGGCATATTTTAAAGGAAGCGACCTTGTCCCGCGCGGCTATTGGGATCGTAGTTATGGTGGTAGTTATGGGCTGTTCCGCCTGTACGAGGATATTTCGGGCAGGAGTTTTGGCGTTATCTCGGTTCGGGCCTCGGTAAAGTTTTAAATTTTGAATTTTGGGCTTTGGGTTTTGTGTTTTGTGACTTTGTCTTTTTGATTTTTCATTTAGGCTACTAATGCTACTAATCAGCTACTAATCTACTAATAATAAAAATAATATGGCGGAGAAATTCGTAATGCCGAAAATAGAAAAACCTAAGCTGAGCGAAACCCAGGAGCGCCTGGAAAAACTTTTTGAATTGAAAAAGCAGTATCAGGAGCAGGTGAAGGCCTTGATCGCGACCGGCGTGATTGAGCTTCTGCCGGAAACAGGCAAGTATGGTGTTTATGATATCAATGGCAAAGAATGTCCAATACCGAGCTATGACGAGATTTTGAAGCGTATGGAATTAAAGGAAAAGATGCTGACCAAGAAAAAGGAACAGGGATTTGGTAAACTGCTTTTAGTGCCGATTGGCACGCCTTTGTCTTTTCTGATTGACCGAACTAGGGATTTAATAGTG
>JAPLYC010000025.1 GCA_026395755.1 Candidatus Parcubacteria bacterium
AAAAAAGCCGGGGTGGCTTCGGATTCGGAAAAATGAGTACCACCCCGGGTTGAGATTGGGTCATAGGACCCTCGTTTCAGCCAATTGGCTGTTTACTTTGCCCCCACGGGCTCCCCTTAAACGCCAGAAATGAGAATATCAGGAAGTAGCTTTTGTTCTGCTGGTTGCGTGGTTGCGGAATTCACTGGGCTTTGTCGCTGTTTAGTCTTAGGTGGGGTCTTTGTTGCGCATGGATCTTTCCTCCCTCTCAAGGAAAGATCATTGCGAGCAGTAAGCTCCTGTGGAGCTCAGGCCAAAAGGTTTATCCATTGAGCCTCCTTTTGTTTTGTTGCGTCAGGGCAACACCTGTTCCCATCCCATGAATATATCTGTTAATAATGATAGCAAAATGGGAAATGGGGGACAAGTAAACTGGGGATAAATAATGAAGTCCCGATCTTAAGGCTAAGCCTTGAAGAGCCATTGCAATTTTAGTTAGGAATCCAATCCCCTTACTCAAATTGTAATTGTAACAAATAAAGAGGTTTTCATAAGGGAATTGGATCCCGAAAGACTATCACTTAATGCTTAGCCTTGAGCGACCTTTTTGCTAAAACAAAAACTCCCCGTCTCGAGCAGGGAGTTTTTGCTTATTTTAATTTATTTTTTCGCTTTTTTCTCTTTGGTTTTTTTTTCTGCTTTTACTTTTGGTTCCTTCTTTTCTTTCTTCTCTTCCTTAGCTTCTTTTTCATCATCAGTAACCTTTGTCTCCTTAGGCTCTTCGGCCTTTTCTTCTTTTTTGTTTTCATCCTTGGTTTTTTTCTCGGTTTCAACTTTTTCGGGTATAAGTTTTTCTTTAGGAGCTTTAAGGCTCAGACCCAAACGATGATCTTTAGGTTCAATGGAGATAATTCTGAATTTAATGGTTTCCCCGGCTTTGGCAAGTTCATTGACATCAGTAATGGGTTTATCAGACAGTTCGGAAATATGAGCCAAGCCATGAATGTCCCTGTCAAGTTCCACGAATAAGCCAAAAGGATTTACTTTTAAGACCTTGCCGTTGACCATGTCGCCGACATTATACTTTTCATTAATATTGCTCCAGGGATCTTTCTGCAGTTTTTTCATGGATAAGAAAATTTTGGTGCCTTCAATATTGATGATTTCCGCTTCCACCTGATCGCCGACTTTGACAATGTCGCGGGGATCATCAATTCTTTGCCAGGCCAGTTCGGAAATATGAACCAGGCCTTCCATTTTCGTGCCAAATTCCACAAAGGCGCCAAAATCAGTAACCGCGGTAATTTTGCCTTTGACATTATCGCCGACTTTAAATTTGGAAACAGCTTTTTCCTGGACTTCTTCCCAGGCGGCTTTTTCCGACACAATCAGCTTGTCTTCTTTTTCATCAACATCAATGACTTTGATCTGAAGCGGAGTGTTTATGAATTTCCTTAAAAATTCCAGGATCTTATTTTTGTCGCCGCCTTCAACGCGGGGATAATGTTCGGGAATTAATTGGGACACCGGTAAAAATCCGGTGATATTGCCGATTTTGACCATGAGGCCGCCTTTATTGGCGTCAGCAACTTTCAAATTCAGGACTTCACCGCTTTTCATTAAGTCTCGTAAGCCGTCCCAAGCTCTTTGCTGGCCGGCATAACGGAAAGATAATTCCATTTCACCGTTTTCATTTTCCAGCTCAATAACCGTGGCTTCAACAATGTCGTCGAGTTTTAAATGGCCGTATTCGTCGGATTCATTATATAATTCGCGGCCGCGCACTATACCGGTTTTAATGCCTTCAAAATCTAAACGCACTTCGGCTTTGGACGCATTAACGACTTTGCCTTTGATTACCTCGCCGACTTTGGGAATTTTAAAATACTGGTTGTCAGCAATCAGCTTGGCAAACTCGGAATCGTCGTTGGTTAGTTGTGTATTTTTGTCTGTCATAATAATGTTACTAATCTACGGATTGGCTACGAATCTACTAATATAATTACTTTCGAATAAATTATTAGTAGATTAGAAGTTATTTGAAAATTAGTAGCTTCCTATAAAACAAATAAACTCCCTTAAAGAGAGCTATCATTTTAAGGTTAACCTGAAGGAAACTTTTTAGGGTGTTTCTCATCAAGTCTCCACCCCGAAAGGCAGAGTAGTTAGTTAAATTGTAAAGTGTTTTAAGATTACCTTATTGAACAAATTTAGTCAAGTTCTTCTATTTTTGTGTTTGAGAAATATTCCAGAGAAAGTCGTAAATACTTTTGAAGCTATTTACTATATGTTCATGTTTGATGGCAACTATAAACGGCGGGTTGCCGGAAAAATGGATCAGCATGTTTTTCAGCAACCAAATAGATGCGGAAAATTCAATTTCCTTGGGTAATTCCCGGATATTGATAGTTTGTTCTTTAAGCTTAAAATCCGGAATTTTCTTAAAATAACCGCTAGGTACCAGGGTGTTAGTAATAACGCCCCTTTTTGTTTTTTGCTGGTAAAGGATTTTTCTGTAATTGTCAGAGTAAACCTTGGCATAATTGCCCGCACCCGGAGAATCAATAGTATATAATGTGGAGTTCTTGGGCAGTTCAGCTAGGATTTTGGCAATAAACTGTTTAATGCCGGTTTTGGTGTCATAAACCTGGGCAAAGGGGAAGTGCGCTTCGGAACGGTAAAGACCGGTTAATAAAGTATTTAAATGATTAGCCACATCCAGTTTAGTTTCTAAAATTCCGGCCAGAGTTTTCGGTGACTCAATCCAATAGTAAGTTACCCCGCGATATTTATTGGTGGTTAAATAATTTTCTTTAGCCAGTTTATCCAAAATGCTAATGGCGGTGGTTCGCGGAAGATTAGCTTTTTTGGCAATTTGCGCGGCCTTGGCCTCTCCCAATTGGGTTAAGGCAATATAAACCGAGACCTCATTACTATTGAAGCCCAATTCCTTAAGGTAAGTTTTGATTTGACTAATCATAATTATTTAAATTTCGTACTCTTGTCGAAATAGTTCGTCAGTTTTATGGTTTAAATATATCGCAGATTAGCAAAAATGTCAAGATTGCTATAAAAATTTGGTGGATTTTACCACCTTATTTTTATTTTTGACGAATAATAAGGACATAGGACATTGAAAACTGAAAGGAGGCAAAAATGGACAGAATGGGAAGTTGGTGGATTAGGAGTGGAAAGGATCCACGTTGGAATCGTGAAGGTCGAGGAAGTTTTAACATTTTCAGTGCTGAAGAGCTGATGTTGGATTTGGTTGAAAAAATGAAGAAAACTTTAGGTGATCCGCCTGATGATCTGGAAATTAATTTTTTTAAAGATTAATCAATCCAGATCAGAAACGCAAGAAAGGAGAATCTGTCATGAAACCTATTTACGTTTACCCGGGCAGTTTTGATCCGCCGACTTTTGGCCATCTGCATCTGGTGATGAAAGCCGCCGAGCTTTTTCCGGAAGTTATTGTCGTTTGTTCGGTTAACGGCAATAAACGAAAACAGTGGTTTACTCCGGATGAAGCTAAAATTATGTGGCAAACTTATGATCTGCGGGCGAATGTTAAAGTCAAAACTTTGGAAGAAATCGGCAAGGAGGTTAAGGATTTTTCCGAAGTCGTGATGATCCGTGGTATCCGCAATCAATCTGATCTGGAGGAGAACATCGGCGTGGTAATGCTGAATTACGAACAATTTGGCATTACGAATTTTGTCTATTTGTTTGCGGCTAAAGAGTACCAAGACATTTCTTCCACTAAGGCCAGAAAAGCCATGTTGTGTTGGGATTATGACAAGCTGAAGCAGTTAGTTAATCCCAAGGTATTAAAGTGTCTTGAGTTCCGTCTTTCCGAAAAAGCTGAAGCCATAAGGTTAGTAAGGAGTCAAAATGGATAAATATTTCGCGGCCGTTGTGCTGGGGCATCTGGCAGGGGATTATCTTTTCCAAAGCAAGGGCATGGCTCTGCTCAAGTCGAAGCCAGGTCGGCAGGGAGCCAATTGGTGTCTGATCCACTGCCTCATCTATACTGCCATCGTCTGTCTCTTTCTTTGGACAACCAATCCGCTGGTTGTCGCTCTGGTTTTCCTGAGCCACTACCCTCTGGACCGCTGGTCTCTGGGATCCAAGTGGCTGAAACTGATCCGGGGCAGGGACTTTTTGGCAGCTTATGTCAAAAAAGAACCTGGCTGGGAAATTGATCTTGCTTTTTCCTGCCTGGTCTATGCGGTCGTGGATAACACCATGCATTTAATCCTGCTTTGGCTCATTGTAAAAACCGTTCTTTAGCTAAAATAAGCCCCGCGACGCGGGGCTTTTTTAATACGGTTAAGCTATTGACAATTATTCATTAAAATGG
This sequence comes from Candidatus Parcubacteria bacterium, assembly GCA_026395755.1. Classification (GTDB taxonomy): domain Bacteria; phylum Patescibacteriota; class Patescibacteriia; order CAIXNZ01; family CAIXNZ01; genus JAPLYC01. The sequence continues at coordinate 4,340 of JAPLYC010000025.1, forward strand.
TAAGATTATGGGTTCCTTGAAAAATCAGGAAATAGTAAAAGAAACCCAAAAAAGGAAGGAGAAAACTAATGGAACAGAAGCTACTGGAACTCATGGCAGGCTGTATGATTTACAGCTGGAAGGTCATGCTCGGTTGTCCCTCGGAGATCGTCAAGATCCTCAAAAAGATGGGGAAGTCTATCCCGACCATTATTGTCGTGCCGTCGGTCTCTTTCCGCTACGGCATCAACCAGGCTGCCCTGGAATTTCCGCTTTACGACTTTCTGTTCGTACTAGGGTTATTCTTCAAAGGACAGAAGCTGGTGCTCATCGGCGAGAAAAAACAGCTGGACAGGATGAAAAACATTCTGCGGCTGACCCTGCTTGGGATCACCAAGCAGGAGGCGGATCAGTTCGGCATCAGCGATGCGGAATTTGAACGCATCTCCAAGATTTCCAATGAAATGGCGCTGAAGAATCTCAAGGATGGGTCAATCGCTACTATCGATGACATGGTTTCCTTTTTGGCCTTTGACAGTGAGAACAAAGTCGAGATCGACGGCATGGTCATTACCCGGCGTGCGGAAAATGTTTTCCAGATCTGCGAAGGCGGCGAAGAATACTTCGCGGACATCAACCTCAACAGTCCCCAGCCCCCCGCGTTGCCCATTGTGACTCCGGAAAAATTGCCCAAACGGTCAATCCTGGGCGCCTTGGCGCTGAGCCAGTGCACTTCGGGTTTTGATCCCAGCGATTACACTTCCAGTGTGATTATGTGGATTAACGGTCTGCCCATCATCGTTGACGGTGTGAGCTGGCTTAAGGAGCATTGCCGGGAATTCGGGATTAACCCCCACGAGATCGAAGCCTTTGTGGTGACTCATATTCATGAGGACCACAATTCGATTTTGGACATGGTGGTCAATTCCAAGGTGGTCAGCATCATGACCACCAAAACGATTTTCGCCGGCTTCATTTTGAAAACCGCCTATATCCTCGACCTGCCGGTCGATGTGGTCAAGCAGTTTGTTAAACTGATTGAAGTCAAAGTTGGCGAACCGTTTTCCTGGTACGGCGCCGAGTTCCTGTTTTGGAACACGGTACATCCTATTCCCACCATCGGTTTCCGCGTTACGGTGAAGGGAAAAAGCATCGGCTATTCCGGAGACACGGCCTGGGGCAAAAAGCTCCAGGAACTTGCGGACAAGGGTGTCATTGACGAACAGACCAGAGCCACTGTCCAGGGAATTCCGACTCAGCCGTGCGATCTGATGTTTTTGGACGCCGGTGGTGGAACCATTCATCCTCTGACCGAGGAGTTGGCTCTTTTGCCGAGCGAAGCCAAGAAGCATCTGGTGCTGACCCACAGCGCCAAGCTCACGCCCGAGCTTAGCCAGGAAGTTCAAACACCTACGGCCGGCAAGATCTGGGAGATCATTCCCCAGGATCCGGCGCTGGAAGCCATGAACAGCCTGTATCGGGTGCCGCTGCTTTCGCACCTGGGTCCGCAATGGATTTCCGTGCTTTTGTCCAGTGGCCAGATCGAAGAATTTCCTGCGAACAGCGTGTTGCTGGAGCAGGGCGGTCCGGGCAAGGCGTTTTACGTTATCCTGGGCGGCACTGCCTGGGTACTCATTGATGGCCAGGAGGTTGCTCAGCTGGCGACCGGAGATTTCTTCGGCGAGATTTCCATCATGAAAAAGTGCCCTTGCACTGCCACGATCAAATCCAGGAGTCCGCTCCGGGTGCTGTCGGTTCCCAAGGAAACTTTTAACCGGGTGGTCAAGGAAACCAAGCTGGCCGAGATCCTGGCCAAGACGCACAAGTATCGGCCACTGATGATGGAAATCAGCATGTTCCGCGATCTCGATGCCCAAACCATTGTCGATCTTACCCAGGAGGTCAAGGAAGAGATTCACGAACCTGATGAATACATTGTCACCCAGGGCGAAAGAGGCGATGCCTTTTACATCATTGCTGAGGGCAAGGCCAAGGTTACCATCGGGGAAAACGGAGATGAGCGAGAAATCGCCAAACTTTTCCCGGGTCAGTGCTTTGGCGAAATTGCCCTGCTTGAGGACAACATCAGAACTGCCAATGTCATTGCCATTGGTCGCGTCAGAACCTTGAAGCTGACCAGGCAAAATTTTGCCGAACTCATCAAGAATGCGCCGCATCTGCGCTATGAACTTTTGGTCATGGCCTCGCAGCGCAAGAGTGAGCAAGTAAAGTAACGGATACAATTATAATGCCCTGAACCGTACGGTTCAGGGCTTTTTTCTTTGAGTAAAAATAAATACCGCCTTTTGAGGGGCGGTATATTTTGTTATTTGGGGTGCACGATTGTCGTACACAGATACTCGCTGTGAACTTTGCCGGTTTTGACGACCTTGATATCTCCGGGATCAATGTCGATTTCAACCTGGTTGTAAATCGGGCAAAAGTCATCAGGAAGATCCAAGGCACCGGAGTGCAAAACTGCCCGGGAGGCACAACCTCCGCGGCAATTGGCGTAATATTTACACTCGTGGCAAAAGGGCACATCTCTGGCCCTTAATCTGGTAAAGGGTTCACTGTTGTAAATTTCCTCCAGGGAATATTCCAAAAGCGATCCACTCGACCAGTCTGTTCCGCTGAGGAACGTACAGGGCGCAACAAGTCCGTTTGACTGAATGCGGCAGGAAGCCCGGCCGCAATTACAGCCCGAGTGCCCAGTGTGTTGCCCGAACATTCCTTCCAGAATCGGTTCAGCCAGGTCTTCAAAGATGGCATTCTTGGCCAGCAGCTTGATAATCTGCCAAAACCTTTGGGTGGTAATGCGCAGATCGGATTTACCGCGTCCTTTTTCCCGAAACCAGGAGCAGCGCCAGGACGTGCCGAATTTAGCTGCTAGTTCCAGAAAGTCCATGATGTCTGCATCCTTGGTTTTGCTGGTGATGCAGGTGACGATCGAAGTTTCAATACCAGCCTCTCGGCAAATTTGCAAGGACTGCATAGCCCATTTCCAGGCTTTATCATGGCGCCGCATTTCGTTATGCTTTTCCGGGTTAGGAAAATCAATGGAGATGTCGATGTCATGAAACATCTGTTTTAGTTTATCCGAGCCCAGCAGCATGACAGTCGTGCCATTGCTGGTTACAGCCTGTTCAATCCTGGGAAAGTTGGCCGCAATATACTCGGCCAGAGCAGTTACATGGGCATTGAAGATAAATTCTCCAGTGCCGTAATTAATGGACCGAATATGGGGACAAAGTTTATCGGCGGCTGCTTTCAATTCCTCGAAGCTGTATTCTGTGGCTCGTTTACAGGCTGCGGAATAGCAGGTGCGGCATTTCATGTTGCAGACACCGAATCCCCAGCCAATATTTTTCAGCTCGCAGGCTGGGTTCATGTTACACCTCCGATCACACGCAGGGTTTCTCTAGCCAAGTCATCTCGGCTTTGTTTCGTCGTATCCAGCCAAACCACGATTATCTGCTCGGATATTTGTGTAAGAACCTGATTTAAAAAGGTTCTTTCATCCTCAATCAGCTCTGGTCTGAGCAAATAAAGATTGTGAAAGGGATTGGCTGCTTCTTGATTCATGCGCCAGATAGCCTTCTTGGTTGAAACATCAACCAGAAAGATCATATCCGGCTTTATCAGAACAAGCCAGAATATTTTCCCCAAGAGCCGATTGTACCACCGCTTGGCAGTGCAAAAGGCCATGATGGAAAAAAAGTAGCGGTCATGTAAAACAGTTTTACCTGCTTTGATTGCCGGCCGAACCACTTTCAGGTTGGTGATCAGCAATTCCAGCAGCAGGGTAAAGGTGGACGGATGGCGCCGGGCAAAACGACCCCAGCTAGTATTTTTGTCTCCCTGTCCTTTGACATAAAGCCAGTCAGGACGGGATTCTAATACTCTTTTAATCAGGGAAGTTTTGCCGGCTGCATTGATGCCTTCAAAAATGATCAGCTTTCCTTTACTCGTGTTCATTTGGTCAGCTCCTGCAGACTGAATTTTTTGCATAAGCAGACAAAAGAATATTTGCCGCTCTTAATTTGTTTCTGCATCTTCGGGTAGTTGACGCAGCCGCCCCAGGCTTCGAATAAAGGCTGGGTTTGCCTTTCGAAATAATCCTGCAGTTGTTTTTCATTTTCCCAGATTTGCCGCAGGCTCTGCTCGTACAGATTAGCCAGAGGCTTTTGGTGCGCGCACATAATGGCGCAGGGAAAAACATTGCCGTCAGGCAGAATCTGCAGATGCCAGGGCCGTTCCATGTAGCAATGGGTGTCGATTTTTCTGCAAAAGTCCGACTCAATGATCGGCGTCTCTAAAGAGATTTCGATCTTGTTGTAAAATTCGATTAAAAGCTGCCTGATCACCTGGATCCATTTGAGCGGATCTGCGATATTGGCAGTGAAACAGTCACCGCGGCCGATCGGGCTGAAATAGTAGAAGCCCTGTTCGCGCGCGCCCAAAGCCACTGCCAAACGGGTGATAGCGATCAGATCATGCAGATTGGAGTCAAAGACCACGGTGTTAACCTTGGTGTAAAAGCCGTGCTTGGCAGCTAGCTCAATGTTTTTCAGAACCTTTTTGTAGGTTCCTTCTGACACCGGGCGGATCTGACTATAATGTTTGAAGTTAGATCCATCTAAACTGATGGCAATACCGTCCAGACCGATTCCTTGGTAGCGTTTTAAAGTCTCTTCATTGAGCAGGGAGCCATTAGTAACTAGCTCGGTCTTGAAACCCAGCTGTTTGCACAGCGCTACGATTTGGAAACAGTCTTTACGCGTCGTGGCTTCACCGCCGGTAATGTCGATACGCTTGCCGCCCAGTTCCTTGAATTCAGTCAGTATAGACTGAATCATGGGAAACGGCAGTTGCTTCAGATTGACTTCACCGGAACGGAAACAGCAGTGCTTACAGCGGAAATTGCATTTGTTGGTGACGTTGAAATCCAGTTTAATGACCTGCCTTTCCATCTTTATCTCCTTCTTGTTTCTATGATTTTTTTCTCAAAGAACGAACTTTTTATTATAGCATATTTTCAAATAAAGTCAAGTCGGAAATGGTAATGGGGCATACTTGACAAAATCATTTATTTTAGCTAATATAATATGATAGCTATTGTTGTTTGATAAGGAGGAATTAATGGCTAATCAGGCAAGATTTTTATCAGGCATGAGGCCAACCGGCTTTATCCATTTAAAGCATCTTATGGTCATTGACCAATGGCTGCTTTTGGAAAAAAAGTATGCTTGCTTATTCGGCATCTATAACAGCCTGGCAATGACCACCAATAAGGTGGATTCGTTGGTTTCAGACACACTGACGGTTTTTAGATCCTGGCTGGCTGGCGGCTTAAATTATGATCAAAGCATAATTTTTGCCCAGTCTCTGGTGCCTGAGCATAGCCAGATGTTCCAGATGCTTTTGCAGGCAACGCCCCAGCATCTTCTGGAAAAAGCCATTGTGCACAAAAGAAAATCCCAGGATAAGGAAAGAATCAACATGGGGATTTTAAGTTATCCTTTACAGGAATTGGCTGATGCCCTGATTTTCAACGCGCCTTATGTGACTTCCAGCATTCCCGGCAATGTGGAATTGACCCGCAAGATTATCCGCAGTCTGTGCGCGTTTCTGAATCTGGATCCGGAACAATTCATTTTCCCCAAAGTGATTGAACCGCCTGTTCCGCCTATTCCTGGTTTTGACGGCAAAAGAACCAGCAGCCAGCGCCGGAATTTTATGTGCCCGAGTGACGATCTGGATCTGCTAAGGAAAAAAGTCAGCAAAATGCCTTCGGATAATAAGCGCCAAAACGCCAATTATCCGGGCGACCCTGATAATTGCTGTGTCTATGCCTACTATGTTCTGCCCAAAATTCAGGACACGGGTGATCAGGAAAAAATTCAGCAGCGTTGTCAGTCCGGGGCTATCGGCTGCAGCGAGTGTAAAGCAATTTTAGCTGAAGCACTCTGGCAATACTTTGCCACCTATCGGGAAAGAGAACGCAATCTGAATTTGTCTGAGCAGGATTTGCGTCAAATGCTCAGAGACAGCTCAGCCCGGGCCAGCAAATTTGCCCAGGAATCTTTGGCCAGATATCGGGACATTTTCAAAATGTCCATCTGAAATGTTATTTAAAGAGAGAAGGAGGGAGTTTAATGAGCGTCTTACTGTGCGTTCCTAAATTCGGTGGTTGCGGTCATTTCGGCAGCGGCTGTGATTGGGAAAATGGCGATGAGGAGGGGAATGTTATTCTCTGTCCGATTTGCCATGATGATCATACCGCCCAACTCACTGATCGCAACTTTGAGGAACATACCCAGGGGTTGTCTGAAGAAACCAAACAGCGGGCCAGGGCAATGCTGGATAAGGAAAATGCCACTGCTCACGGCGAATATCTTCACTTCTGCCTCAGGGAAGGGTTTATCTCCAATGATAGATTGACTCCGGAGCAGCAGCAGGAACTGAGCGCAGGTTGAAATTATTAGGACATTTTCAAAATGTCCATTTGAAACAATAAGCGCTTCGACACCTGTCGGAGCGCTTTTATAATTAACCCCAGTTTTTTCACTGTAAAGTACTTTTTACCCCTTGGAAAATTTTTTTCTTTATGCTAAAATAATACTAACTTAACTTTCCGCCGAAGGCGGATCCGCCTCTGGCGGAAATTTACTTATTTAGCTTAATTTACTTGAAATATGACTATATTTTGGCACGGCCAGGGGGCGTTTAAAATAGTGGATAAAGAAGTCGTGGTAGCGATTGATCCGCACGATAAAACCGGCTTAAAAATGCCTAAGTTTCAGGCCAGCGTACTTTTAGTTACTGACACCAAAGACGAATACATTAATAGCGACGCCTTACGCGGCGATTCTTTTGTTATTGACGGTGATGGTGAGTATGAAGTCAAGAATGTTTTTGTCTACGGCATACCGGCTACAAAGAAAGATGATGAAAAATTTACCATTTATTTAATGGAAGTAGAAGGGATTAAAATAGCCCATTTGGGAATGATTAGCCAGGATACTTTGACTGACGAACAAATGGAAATATTGGAAGGCGTTGATATATTATTAGTGCCGGTTGGCGGGGGCAATACTTTAAATGCGACCAAAGCGGTTAAAATAATTTCCCAGATTCAACCGCGCATTGTTATTCCCATGTATTATAAGGTACCGAGCTTGAGTCTTAAATTGGATGGTTTAGAAGCATTTTTGAAAGAATATGGAGTTACCAAGCCAGAGTCAATGGATAAATTTAAAATCAGCAAGAAAGATCTGCCTCAGGAAGAAACTAAAGTTGTAGTGCTGACGGTCAGTTAGTTTAAATAATTAAAATTAAAGATATTTAAATTATGAAGGGGAAAAATAAAAAAACAAAAAAAGTTGCCAGGAAAAGTATTGGGCATAAAGTGAAAGCTTCTAAACCAGCAACCAAACGCAAAGCATCAAAGAAGAGGTCTGAAAATGTTTTTGGCGCCAAATTGCCCCTAGCGGAAGTAGGCACCAGAATTTTTGTAAAGCAGGAAGAAGTTGATGAGCCGGTAGCGGAACTGGAAATTGCACAAGAAAAATTTGATAATGTGTTATTGGATTCGCTTTTCCCTGAATTTGATTTTTCCGAAGAAGAATTACCAGCCGAGCAAAATTTTTCAGATCAGGACTTGATCGAACCTGGACCTGAAGCATATTCAATTAAAAATAATGAAATGTCTAATCGAGCCAAAACAGTAATAATGTATATTGCCGTAACTAGCATAATGGCGGCGATTGTTTTTTTCTGGGGTTTGAGTGTAAAATACAGCTTAAGCCAGAGTATGCAAAATACCGCGGATCCGCAAACCAATCAGGATTTGGAAAAAATCAAATCTTCCCTGGGGGGTATAAAAGACGATTTTTTTACTATTAGTGATTTTGCCAAGACGCAAATTGATAGGACTATAAAGTCCGAGATGCAGCCAAACCCCGTTGAGGCAGAGCCCCAAATCCCCGATGATATTACTAGTCAATTGAAAGAAAAATTGCAAAATCTAAATACGAATTCTTTAAACACTAATACTGCAAATATAAAGAAATAATGTTATGGCCAGATTAAAGAAAATTATAAAAACCAAAACTGACAAAGCAAAACAGGCCGAGGCGTCAAGTGAACAGGCTGATAATGGTGTAGAAAAAAACCCGCGTCAGGCCAAACTTGTGGAAATCGGCAATTTAGGTAATATCGAAGAAAGATCTCTGGTGGAGGAAATGCAGGAATCTTACTTGGATTATGCCATGTCTGTCATTGTTTCCCGCGCCTTGCCCGATGTCCGCGATGGTTTGAAGCCGGTTCACCGCAGGATTTTATATGCTATGTGGGACGTGGGCTTAAAGCCCAGCGCCAAATTTAGAAAATCAGCGACCATCGTCGGTGAAGTTTTGGGTAAATACCATCCTCATGGTGATGTGGCGGTTTACGATTCCATGGTCAGAATGGCCCAGGATTTTTCCATGCGCTATCCTTTGGTCTGGGGTCAGGGTAATTTTGGCTCCATGGACGGTGATAGCGCCGCTGCTTATCGTTATACTGAAGCCAAGCTGAAACATATTGCCGAGGAAATGCTTTTGGATATTGAAAAAGACACGGTTGATTTTGTGCCTAATTATGACGGCGTCTATAAAGAACCTCTAGTTTTGCCGGCTAGGTTGCCCAATTTACTTTTAAACGGCGCTATGGGCATTGCCGTTGGTATGGCTACTAATATTCCACCCCATAATTTGGGCGAATTATGCGATGGAGTCACGCACTTAATCGATAATCCCACTGCCACCGTTGATGACTTAATGAAATTTATTAAAGGACCAGATTTTCCGACCGGCGGCATTATTTATGATATCAAGGAAATAAAGCAGGCCTACGCTACCGGTAAAGGCAAAATTGTGATGCGTGCCAAGGCTGAGATTACTGAGGACAAGGGCGGTAAATTCAAGATTATTATTACGGAAATTCCTTATCAGGTAAATAAAGCGACCTTGGTAGAAAAAATTGCGGAATTGGTGCGCGACAAAAAAATTAAAGATATTAAAGACCTGCGTGACGAGTCCAATAAGGAAGGGGTGCGCGTGGTGATTGAATTGAAAAAGGAATCTTACCCTAAAAAAATATTGAATCAATTATATAAATTGACCCAGTTGCAGGAAACTTTTCATGTAAACACCTTGGCGTTGATTGATGGTTTGCAGCCCCGTGTTTTGACTTTAAAAATGATTTTGGAAGAATATGTCAAACACCGCGAGCAGGTGGTTAAGCGCCGCACTGAATATGATTTGAATAAGGCCAAGGCTCGCGCCCATATTTTGGACGGCTTAGTTAAGGCTTTGGACATCATTGATCAGGTAATTGCCACGATTAAAAAATCCAAAGACAAGGAAGAAGCCAAACAGAACTTAATGAAAAAATTTAAATTTACGGAAATTCAGGCCGTGGCGATTTTGGAAATGCGTTTGCAACAGCTGGCCAATATGGAACGCCAGAGACTAATTGATGAATTGAAGGAGCTTAAGAAATTGATCGCCGAATTGGAATCAATTTTAAAATCACGTACCAGAATTTTAAATATTATCAAATCAGAATTGGCTGAAATTAAGAAAAAATATGATGATGGTCGTCGTACGGAAATCGTGAAAAACGCTGTCGGCGAATTTTCTGTCAAAGACTTGATTCCCAATGAACCGACAATTGTGATTGTGACTGAAGACGGCTATATTAAGAGACTGCCGACTGATACATTCAAAACCCAGGCCAGAGGCGGTAAGGGCGTGGTTGGTTTAACCACTAAAGAAGAAGATATTGTAGAACACTTTTTTACTACTACTACCCATTCGGATTTATTATTCTTCACGACCAGCGGCAGGGTCTTTCAATTAAAGGCTTATGAAGTGCCGCAGGCAACCAGAACAGCCAAAGGTCAGGCCTTAGTTAATTTTTTACAATTAGCGCCGCATGAAAAAGTTACTTCCATTCTGGATTTAGCTGATTTATCTGATTATAAATATCTGGTTTTAGTCACTAAAAACGGTTTGATTAAAAAAGTTGATATTACAGAAATCACCAAGGTCAGAAAAAGCGGCTTGATTGCTATTAAATTAAAATCAGGGGATGGTTTGAACTGGGCTAAGCCTTCAACCGGTAATGACGATATTGTCTTGGTAAGTTCCAATGGCATTTCCATCCGCTTTAAAGAAAAAGGCATCAGAGCTATGGGACGCTCCGCCGCCGGTGTGCGCGGCATCAGGCTGAAATCAGGCGATCACGTTGTGCGCATGGATATAAATGAAAAAGCTGTCAAAGACGAACATTTGGATTTATTGGTAGTCATGGAAAACGGTTTTGGCAAGCGCACTAATATCAGCGAATATCGTTTGCAGGGCCGCGGCGGTTCCGGTATTAAGGCGGCCAAGGTAACTTCCAAGACCGGCAAGATAGTTGGCGCGCGTTTGATTAATAATAAAGACCTGGATCGCGATATGATAATTATTTCTTCTTACGGCCAGGTGATCAGAATGCCGTTAAAGGCCGTCAGCCAGTTAGGCCGAGCTACTCAGGGTGTTCATTTGATGAGGTTTAAGGAGGCGGGGGATAAGGTGGCGAGCATAACGGTGATATAAAAAAAACAGGCGGTCATTCAGAGTGAAACGAAGAATCTAGGATTTCATAGATTCCACGCCGGAGCCTGCCCTGAGAGAGCGAAGCGAACCGAAGGGCTCTGAATGACTACTACCGCCTGTTTTTTTGTAATTAAAAATCCCCCCATGGTGCGGAGGGATTTATGAGTCAATGATAGTGCCGTTATAGCCTATGGCTGCAAAGGCTTGTTGAAGTTTGAGCAGTTCATTTTTGCTGCCCTTGATCTCAAATCGGTGGTTATTTTCAGAAAGGGATTCGAATTTTACAACCACAGTACTGCGATTTTCAAGGATCATCTCTTCAACCAGATTAATCGCATCCCCTGTATCAAGAACTATCGATATTATCAATGTTTCCATGGTCTTCTCCTTAATCCCAAGGATTAGTGTTGTTGCCAACTTCTGCATTAGCCATTTTGTTATCAGTTTGTAGCTTTAACTTAGCTTAAAATAAAATTTCAGTCAACTCTTGCCAAAAATTGAAACTTCCGCTATAATTACTTATAATTGTTAGTAACAAATTAACTAATAAACCAATCAACTAATAACTAAACTTATGTCAGTACCAGCAAAGAAACGACCAGTGGGGGAGAAAAGGCGACGCGCAGCGCATTTTGCCTTAAAAAAAATAAAATACGCCTCTTGCCCTAAATGCAAAAAACCCAAATTGCCTCATGCAGTTTGCCTGTTTTGCGGCACATATCAGGGCAGAGAAGTTTTGAAATCTCACCTGGATAAGAAAGAATTGAAAAAAGCTCAAAAACAAAAAGCCCGCGCTGCTGAAAAGCAACAGGGTCGTTAATTTTTTAAATTGGGAATTTGGGATTAAGGAATTAGAGATTTGTATTTGGAAAATATTGAATATTCTTCCAATATCTAATTCCTAATTACCCAATTCCTTATGCCTCACCAATATGTCCAATAGACACCTATCCCGCACCATTGCCATGCAGACTCTTTATGAATGGGATTTTAATGACCAGAAACAGAAAAATCTGGATGAGTTATTGTCTCATAATCTGGCGGAATTTGCGCCGGGTTTTAATGATGAGGGTTTTGCCCAGCGTTTGGTTAGCGGCGTGCTTGAAAATCACCGGGCTATTGATGAATTGATAAAAAAATATGCCACGGAATGGCCCTTGGAACAAATTACCATTGTGGACCGCAATATTTTAAGGATCGGGGTTTTTGAATTAAAATTTGATCCTGATATTCCTTCAAAAGTCGCAATTAACGAGGCCATTGAAGTGGCCAAAACTTTTGGCGGTGAATCTTCCGGCAAATTCGTTAACGGCGTTTTAGGCGCGATTTATAAGGAAATGGAAGCGGCGGGGCAAATTAAAGAGTAAGGTTCTATGAAGTTATATTAGGTTGTATAAAGTTATATTAGGTTGCTAAAATATTGGGGATAGCTATTCGCATTTGGTAAGGAAATTCACAAAATCCGTAATCCCCGCTATTCGCATTAAATTATTATTAATCGGCTTTGAGTTGTGTGCTTTGGTTTAACAGAGCCCATAGCCCAATGCCCATAGCAAAACTATGAGCGAAATCTCTAAATTAGAAAAAAGCTTGGGAGTTAAATTTTCAAACAAAGATTTAATTACTCAGGCAGTAGTTCACCGTTCTTATTTAAATGAACATCCGGATTTTAAATTGGAACACAATGAACGCCTGGAATTTTTGGGCGATGCGGTTTTGGAACTGATTGTTACTGATCATCTTTACCGCACTTATCCCAATCCCGAAGGCGAATTGACCAATTGGCGCGCCTCTTTAGTCAATGCCATTATGTTGGCGGTTATTGGCAAAGATCTTGGTATTGAGGATTTTCTTTATTTGAGCAAAGGCGAATCAGCTGACGCCAATTCCAAGGCGCGTCAGTATATTCTGGCCAATGCCATGGAAGCGGTAATCGGCGCGATTTATATGGATCAAGGGTATGAAACTGCCAGGCAATTTGTTCACGACAAGGTGATTTCCAAGTTGCCGGAAATTCTGAAAAATAAGTTATACGAGGATCCGAAATCTCGTTTTCAGGAAGTTGCCCAGGATCAGGTTGGCGTCACTCCGACTTATAAAGTGCTGGAAGAATCAGGTCCTGACCATGCCAAGCATTTTGTCATTGGTGTCTTTTTGAAAAAAGACATGATTGCCAAAGGTGAAGGCACGAGCAAGCAGGAAGCCCAGGTGAGTGCGGCTGAAGAGGGATTGAGAGCGAAAAATTGGGAGTAAAAAAATCGGCATTTATATAAATTGTAGGGAATGGTTTGAAACCGTTCTCTATTTTGTTTTTAAAAAAACCGATTTTTTTATTTACCGATTAAATTTTTAAATTCTTTAATGACCTGAGCCATAACCTTTTGAATCCTTAAATTTTTATCTTGGTCATTATGTAGCGTGTGGGCAAATCGTTGAATCCGCTCTATTTTTTCCGGTGCAATACCCATAAAGGCTGCTTGTTCCCGATAGGCTTCTAAATCCGGTTTGCGCGGATAAAAATCAATAAAATGCTGATACCAATCATTTAGAATCTGTTTATCTTCATTGTAAGGATTTTTCGTGAATTTTAAGTAAGGGATAATTTGGGGCCAATCTATATTTTGCCACCAAAATAAATCTTCAACCAGTTTGGCGCCGGTTACTTGTATCCAGATTTCGGGATTGTACATATCTTCGGGTTGATACGGTCGACCCAGTGCAATTTGGTCCAAATGATGAAGTGCTAATTTGTCATACCAAAGATGGACTTGCCAGCCTTTATCAAAATCATCAGTTAAATTAAGAATTTTTTTGGGTTCAATTCTTACGTTCGTATGTGTTTTTGCACGGTCAACTTTTGTTATATAACGGGAATCTGGATAAAGCGTGCCTGAAAAATACCTGGTCAGATCTTGAGGCTTGATAATAGCAATAACTTTTTGGGCAAAATTGAGGTGTGAAGCTTGAAAAGACATGGTTAGATTTTTTCGTGTTTTAAATAATTATTATTTTCATCAAAAAAGAAGCGATAGTTTGTGCTTTTTCCCTCCAAAGCATCTGGCAGCCAGTAAATATCATCTGGCCACATTTGGTCATAAGGAATTTTTGTAATCTCCCACCATTGAGGCATACTTTCTTCTGATTCTTTTAATTCA
>JAPLYC010000074.1 GCA_026395755.1 Candidatus Parcubacteria bacterium
AACATTAAAATACCGGCTAAAATCGTAACCATACCGTTAAAAACAGGATTAATGCCAAAGAAAGCGCCAAAACCGCCAAGAATACCACCGATTATGGTATATGAGATAATTCGTCCAATATTGTATTGCCAATGCGGCCACACTGACTTTTTATTTTCGCCTAAGCACAGAGTCGAATATGTTACGACAATTGAACCGCACATGCCAATGCAATGAAACCCGGCCAAAAGACCAATGATAAAAATCAAACCATAACCGACATTACCTTCGTTTAATTTACTTAAAACTTCAAAGCCTCCGGCTTGCCGAAAAATCAGATATAATCCCAGCAATATTAAAATAACAACGGGGATAGCCAGTCCCAGCCAAAAAGTTACGGAATTTTTAGTTTTAGAAATTTTTAGGCCATTTTGTTCAACGGGCTGATAATTTAATTTTCGGATAACAGTAAAAATTTGATTTTGGCTAACCTTTTGTTCCTCGAAAGTAACTTCGGCAGCACCTGTCTGATAATCAACCGCAACCTTATCAATACCAGTTAACGCCTTAATATCCTCTTCAACAAGAGTCTTACAACTGACGCAATGCATGCCATTTATTTTAAATTTTATAGTTTTTAACATAATTATCGGTTTAAGAGTTTAGTGACATTAAGAATCTCATTAATCATGGCCTGTTTCTTTTTTTCATTCTTGGAAGCCATGGCTGTTTTAAAACAGGAATTCAGATGACCCTGCATTAATTTCTGATGAGCTGATTTTAAAAGCCCGATCACCGCCAAATTTTGCTGCATGATATCAATACAGTATTTGCCTTCTTCCATCATGGTAATAATTTTCCCCAAATGACTCTGTGCTTTTTTAAAGCTAATCAAAGTCTCTTGTCTTAAATCCTTCATAAATTTATTACTTTTAATAATTATTCAACTAACTTTTAACTTTGCACCTTTTTACTTTAAACTTATTTTATACCCCCACCCCAGGTATGGGTATTATATAATTACAGAATTGGAATGTCAAATATCAAAAACCAGACTGTGGATAAACAAAAAAACGACTCCGTAACGCGGAATCATTTTAATATTGTTTTCGTCTCTGGAATCTTGATTTAATTTTCTGAAACCAATTTGTTTTCTTTGCCTTTTGTTCCATCTTTTTGGCACATTCAATACACCAAATTGTTTCAGGTTCAACCAATAAGCGCCTTAAGGGTATTTCCCGATTGCACTTCACACAGTAACCCAAGCGGAACTTTGTACTTTCGGCGATGGCCACTAAGGCTTTAACAATTCGGTCATGACGCCAGGCTGCTGATTTATCGGCCGGATTATTTCTGGCCGACATTTTATAATCAAATTTCTGAGTTTTTAAAAATTTGATTAAATCCCTTTTGTTATTATAGGGCAATTCCGTTAATATCTGCAATTTCATGTTAACCTCCTGATACTTGATATTAAATAATAACAGATTATTCTAGCTTTGTCAAATATTGATACGCAGACAAAGCCGCTTTTGCGCCTTCCCCTGCCGCTATAATAATCTGCCAGTAGCCGATATCAGTTATATCCCCTGCCGCAAAAACGCCCGGGATACTGGTACGGCATTGCTTATCAACAATAATTTCATTGAGTTTATTTTTAAGGGTTAACTTATCAAAATCTATTGATGGTATCCAACCTGCCTCGATAAAGATACCGTCAACTTTTAACTTCTTTATTTGTTGCGACGTTAAATCCTTGTATTCCAAAGACTCAACAAATTTCTTGCCTTGTATTTTTGTTAATTGTGCCCCCGTAATAATCTGAATGTTTTTAAGTTTTTTAACCAAATTAATATAGGCTAAATCAGCTTTTAATTTAGGAGTAAATTCCAAAACATAAACTTTCGTGCATAATTTCGCCAAGGAAATAGCTGCCTCCAGACCTGAATTGCCACCTCCGATTACTGCGGTTATTTTGTCTTTAAATATCGGGCCATCACAGACTTCGCAATATGACACTCCCCTGTTTATAAATTCTTTTTCGCCGAGAATATTCAAATGACGCGGCAGGCGTCCCGACGCAATAATCAGACTTTTTGCCTTTAATATTTTCTTATTATCTAATTTAACTTCAAATAATTTTGCTTTTTTAGCAATTGATTTTACGACAATATTTTTTAACGCAGAAATGTTTTTGAACTTGGCCAAATGTTCGCTAAAGACCTGACTTAATTCCTGACCGGATTTAAAACCAAAACCCAGGTAATTTTCAATTAGCGCGCTTTTGGCCACTTGCCCGCCCGCTTCATTGCCGATAATTAATGTATTTAATCCCTTGCGACTACAATATATTGCCGCGGTCATGCCGGCCGGGCCCAGTCCTATTATTATTACATCGTAAATATTATTTTTCATGTTTCTTGCGTTTAATCAATAATATTATTAAAGCAACAAGCAAAAGCACTAAAAGTCCGCCTATACCTATAATCAAAGTGAAATTTCCCAGATTAAAGAAAGAAATTGATATTTTCTTAGTAGTACTTACCTCGAGATCATTATCACCTGAGACTTTCAGCTTAACATTATAATTTCCCGAATTTTCATAACTATGTTCTGCCACCTGATTGCTGCTATATGAGCCATCGCCAAAATCCCAATGATATGTCAGATTAGCATCCAAAATACCCCTGACTTTGGGTCGGAACACATAAGAATTCCATTCATTTTGGGTAAAAGTAATCACAACAGAAGAAGCGGCTAAATTATCATCCAAACTATTCAAGTCTATTACATCCTGATTATTCGGCTCGCTATTAATATTTTCATTGAGATTCAAATTGACAGTGACATCCGGATTAGCATTAACATTCTCATTGACATTAATATTACTATTGGTATTACTATTTGTATTTTTAGGTTTAATTTTTGTTACTACGGCTTTTTTGCTGCGATTAGGATCCAAAGGATAAGCATCAAGGCTATCATTAACACCATCGCCATCAGTATCTGGATTCAACGGATTAGTGCCCAGCTGTTTTTCCTTAGTGTCAGTTAAGCCGTCATTATCATCATCCGGGTCTATTTTGTCATCAATACCATCATTGTCAGAGTCAACGCATAAATTCGGATCCAAAGGAAAATCATCTTCATTATCCAAACAGCCGTCATTGTCAGAATCAGGATTAAACGGATCCGTATGCCTTTTTCCTTCCTGGTCATCAGGCACTCCATCATTATCATCATCCAAATCGCTTGAATCAGGGTCTCCATCCCTGTCATTATCAGGCAATGGTATATACATGGAAGTTACCGTCAAATCATTAGACGGATTTTCATCTTTGGGATCCTGGCCCTTAATTTCCGCCCGAATATTAAAATTGCCGGTTGGCACTGTCCAGTCAACATAAACTTCATCAGCCAAGCCACCGGCGCGCACAGAAACCACCTGAGAACTGCCTATCAATTGGTCCCCCTGATAAAATGTCACGTAACCGGCAATATCTTCATTGCCATAATTATGAATAGCAGCATAGACTCTGACTTTTTGAAACGCCACCAAGGCTTTGGAAAAGCTGATATCATTGCTATTGATACCCAAATCATAAGTCAAATCAGCGGCCTTAGAATTTAAAGGCAAAATTATCAACAAAGCTAAAATAATATATACTTTTTTAAACATAGCATTAATTTAATGTTTAGTTTTAATTAATACTATTATAGCAAAAAATCAAAGAAGATAAAATGGCTTTAAAATCACTTAAAGGGAATTTTAGTCCCCTATATGGATCCTATTTCCAAAACAAAAAACGATCCCGCGAAGTGGGACCGTTTTTATATCTTAATTACTTTTTTCTCCATAATGATGCCGGAATAGTCGGATGAACTTGACCCGGACCGTAAACTAAAGTATTTTTAATTTCCTCAATAGTATAACCTCCGTAAATATAAGAATTAACCAGAGTACTCCAGTCTTTAGCGGCTACGCCAATACTGTGCCCTAGGCGATAAACTAATTCGGCTTTCAAATAAGCGGCTTTATCTTTTTCCATAGACGGTGACCAGGTACGCGGTTTGCCATAGCTAAAATTAATCCAGCTATAACTGCCGCTGCCGCTGGGATTATAATGATTCTGAATTTCAATTTTATCAGAATAACCGTCACTGTCTGAATCTACAGCATAAGAATTGGTTTTCCAGATATAATATTCTTCAAAGTCAGACAAGCCATCGCCGTCGCTGTCTTTGGCGTATAAATTATTTGAGTCGCTGTTAGTCAGGGAAATATTTAAATTAGTGCCGGAATTGGTATTTGTAGCAGTTGTTGTCGTAGAAGAAGTCGTGGTATTGGTATAATAGGTAGCGGTAACTTGATTTAAAACCAGGTAAATATCATTGTATTTTTGATCCTGCACAGACACCAGGAAAATCTGATTAGTACCGGCTGTTTTCAGCACATAACTGCCGCCTGGCAAATAAAGATCGGCATAGTTAAAACCGGTTGAAAATATTCCGATTTCCGCTCCGGCCAATAAATTATTACTGGCATCAGTCGCATAATTGTATAAGGTAAAAGGCTGATTCTTCAAATCCTGATAATATTTATTCTGCAGATGCAAATGGGTACGCGCCAATTTGAATTCCATGCTTGTGGAGGTGCCCTCATAAACATTAAAGGCTGAAGTTGTATAATTCAATCCGTGATAAATGCCGTCAATTTCAATCTGATAAATGCCGGCTGGCAAAGGCAGCTGGATTAGTCCGCTATTATCAGTCAAGCCCGAATAAATTTTATCTGATTTTATACCGTTATTAAATTTATATACGAATAAATTCTGTCCTTTAACCGGTTCATCATAAATATCCATGAGTTTGAAGTAAAAAATCCCGGCATTTTGGCCGAATTCCTTTTCTACGCCCTTATCCAAATGAAATTCCGTTTCATTATTAAAATTGCCCGAACTGTCTTTAAAGGCAATTTTATAATCACCGGCCGGCACATACAGTCGTTTTACGCTGTCGCCGGTGTTATAGGTACCTAATTCTTTATAAGACCAGACGTCACCGTCCCAATCTTTTATATAAAATTTAAAATCCACATTTTGCTTTAAATTATTATTGCTAAGTTTGGAAGCAACTCTTATGTCGGCTAAATTGTAAGCTAATTCAGTTTGATAATTTTGATAAGTCGTGAAACCGATATCCAGTGCCTTAATATTATTATTGTTAATTTCCGGGAATCTGATTCTTAAAATATAATTATTTGGAATTAAAATATACGAGGCGGCACCAGTCAATCCGGTTTTTTGCCCGCCATAAAGATTGTCTTTGGCGACTTGTTTTCCATAAATATCAGTCACCGTGGAATAAATATCAAAAGGCATATCTTTCATTAATTGACCCAATGTATCTTTTAAAACTATATTAACGGTACTGAAAGTCAGGACTGATTCGCGATATTCATTGGCTTTAATGGTTTGATTCCACAGAGTAAACCTGGCGTCATTGCGCCAATCGCGCGCATATTCAATGGCCACTATTTTAGTAATAGCATCATTCATTCTGATTTTAACGACGGTATTGCCGATATTGCCGATATAGCCCTCGGCCAAACGATCGCCAAAAACCGGTTTATTGTTAATATCGTTTTTTTGTTCGTAAACCACAAAATTAATATTTGATATCTTTTCACCGGTTGCTGATTTGGAAACCACTGTTAAATTGGCATAAGTATCTCCAGCTGGCACTATCGCAACTTCTTTTTCCACGATAACTTCAAAATTGGTCTGGTTGTTTTTTGTAACTGTAAATAAATAATCCTTATTTAATACCCTGACCATATAATCACCGGGCACAAAATAATAAATTTTATAACCTAAAATACCGGTTATTTGCCCGCCATAAAGCTGGCGAAAGGCAACTTTTTTACCGGCGTCATCTACTGATACTGTATAAATATCAAAGCCTTGATCTTTTAACAAATTGCTTTGTTTATCTTTGAGTACAATACGGGCAGAACTGAATATCAATGTTAAATTAATATTTTCCGCACCGTTTATTTTTTGATTATACAAATAAAATTTTTCAAAATCGCGCCAGGTCTGAGAATATTCATAAACGACATTTAAATTATTAGTGGCGTCATTTCTGAATTTAAGAGTAGTTTGGCCGGTTTCATTGATATAACCGTCTAAGATACGGTTGCCCATGACCGGATTATTGTTAATATCAGTCAATTGCTGATAAATATTGACATTAATATTGGTCATTTTATTGCCACTAGCGTCCTTGGCCTGAATAACCAAAGTAGCATAAGTCTCGGTTTGAGCCTTAGCTACTGCGGGTGAAATTAAAATTACTCCCAAAAAAGAAATTAACACAATTAAGCTAATTTTAGCTAAAAATAAAGAGATTTTTTTCAACATATTATTCATTGATTAATTATAACACAAAATATTTCTTAATGGCTTATTTTAGCATATAATTGAAATCTTGTCAAGATTAGGTTCAAATCATACATTGACAAAAGAATAAAAACGTGATAACCTTGTGTCAGTTTGAATTTTAATTTCTGGAGGATTGAAATGAAGAAATCTACAGTTTATCTGGTGATTTTTTGTCTGACTCTGGCCATCTTCTGTTCTTGCTCCAAAGGAGCCTCCAACGGAGCCAAAGACTACACGGTCAGAATCGTAGTAAGTGGCGACAGTGGCGGATATGGCCTTGGCTCCTACGGCAATCATCAGGTCGACAAAACCTTGCTGGACACAACGTTGAAAGCCAGTGACAAAATTACTTTGTTTACGGCTGACGGCAAATCACAGCAACTCAAATGGGATCAAAAGCTCAAAGCTTTTACCCATATTTTCAAGATTCAGACGACAAAATTTGACAGCGGTGATACTACTTTTGCCGTCTATCGTCCTTCGCAGGATCCTGTTTGCCTAGGTGCCAATCCTCCCTGCAAAGACGAACCAGTCTACGGCATTTACGCTGAAACGCTCAATGACGATGGCAGTGTCAAATGTAACGTCGAACTCAGGCATTACGTCAATGTACAGTTTGGCGGAAAACCTCAAATGTATACGGGCACTGGCATCTATGGATTCTATGGCAATGGCTGTACCATCAACTGGAAAGACAATCATCTTTTTACGGAATAAAAATAAAAGCCCTACGCACACGCGTAGGGCTTATTTTTTTAGTACTTGATATGAGCCTGTTTAAAGGCTTTGATAATGGCTTGCTGCCATTCCTCCTGTTCCAAGGGCGCCACCACCGCATATCTGATATACGGATGGAAATGGACGCCGACTACTCCTGTTTTTTCAATCATCAGGAAATTGAACTGCTCGGCGGACTTGATCTTTTGGCCAAAGGCTTCTTTGGGACAAAGCCAGAGGCTGAAAAAACCTGCTTGTGGCCTGACAGCCAGTTTCAGGCCATAGGCCTGCAAAGTTTTAATCAACCATGCAAGTCTTTGCTTATAAGCCTGGCGATACCTGATGATATTTTCCTTGTCATTTTCCAATGCATGGATGACACCGGCTGCGCTAAAAGCCACAAAGCCGGAATCAGTATTGCCTTTGATGGTGGCAATATCACCAATAAAATCAGGTGAACCAACCATGGCGCCGATGCGCCAGCCAGTGCCGTTACCGATAGCCTTAGAGGCTGAAAAAGCTTCGACCCAGGACAGACCCGTATATAGTGACGCAACTTCAGCCAAGGCGCAGTGCTTTTTGTTAAAAGCCAGCATGGCATAAGCCGCATCATTGAATATACGGATGCCTAAATCCACACAACGCTCACATAGCTCCATCAGCCAGCCGTAAGTGGCAATCTGGCCGTGAGGATTGGCCGGATAATTCATCATAATCAGGTTGGTGCCGGGCTTGATGTCCTTGATGCTAAACCGAAAACGGTTTTGCGGAGTGGTTACCAAGGGAATGGGATCAAGCTGCAGATAACGGCACCAGTCAGCCGGCGTGGGATAGCCGGGATTGGTCATGGTTCTGACCACGATTTCTTCATGGCTGGAATTGCAGGCCAAGGGTATCAGGCCGAGCATGGGCTTAATACCCGGAATGGGCAAATAAGCCACGTTTCTGTTTTCCAAACATTTGAACGGCAAGTGTGCCGCCACAAAACGCTTGGCAAAATCAATCACGCCCGGCGAGCCATTGTCCTGGTATTCATGTATTGTTTCCTGATCGCTCAAAACTGCCTGACTGGCAACTGTTCTGGCCGACCGCAATGCCGGTCCGTTGGGCTGTCCTATTGACAGTCGCCAGAGCTTTTGCCCTTTTCCTTCGGCCTCACTGCACTTGGCTTTGATCGCCTGAAACAGATTTGTTCCACCTTGTGGTAACCAGCTTTCCATGTTTTGCCTCCTTACTTTACTTTAGTTCCCAGATCTGTGGTTCAAAACTTTGAGTCGCCAGATAATCAGCGACTGTTTGTGCCCGACGGATAAGTTCCACTATTCCATCTTCCCGCAATAAAAGTTCCTTTGGCCACAACCGGCCATTGTAATTGAAACACATGGCCAGACCATGGGCGCCAGTTTCGTGAATGATCAGAATATCGCCTTCCTTGGTTTTGGGCAATTTCCTTTGCTTGGCAAACTTGTCATTGTTTTCACAGAGCGAACCAACGACATCAACAACTTCCTGTTCATCGGAATCATCTTTACCTAAAATAGTGATGGTATGATGAGCATCATAAAGCGCCGGCCTCATCAATGAAGACATGCAGGCATCCACGCCGACATACTCCCGATACTTGCTCATACGGTTGATGACCGTAGTCACCAAAACGCCGTGTGGGCCAGTTATGTAACGGCCGCATTCCATGAACAGTTTGGGAACATAAGAGTTTTTAGCCTTAAATAGTGCCAGAATCTTTTTGATTTCATTGGCCAATAATTCAATGGGCACAGGCTCTTGTTCCGGACGGTAAGGAATGCCGATTCCACCACCCATATTCCAGAATTCAAACCTGATACCTAATTTGTTTTGCACCATTTCCGCAACCCGGCTCAGCATCCTTACAGTTTCTACCATGTACTTATAGTTAAGTTCATTGGAAGCCACCATGGTATGCAAGCCGAATTTCCTGGCGCCGCGCTCTTTGGCTAAACGATATGCCTTTACGATCTGCTCATGAGTAACCCCATACTTGGCTTCCACCGGATTACCAATGATGGAATTTCCTGTGCGGCGTTTGCCGGGATTATAACGGAAACAAATCCGCTTTGGCCACATCGGCACTTTAGGAATCATGGAAATATCATCCAGATTCAGAATGCAGCTGCCGTATTTTAAAGCCTGCCAGAATTCCTCTTCCGAAGTATTATTAGACGTGAACATCACATCTTTTTCCTGAGCGCCAAGCTGACGCGCTATTTGGAGTTCCGGGATAGAACTGCAATCAAAACCAAAACCCATTTCCGCCATCATTTTGAGCAAAACCAGATTGGGATTGGCCTTGACCGCAAAAAATTCCTTAAATCCCCTGACACCTTTAAAGGCTTTTTTCAACCGTTTGCCGGTCTGACGAATTCCCCTTTCATCATAGATGTGGAAAGGGGTGCCAAAACACTTTATGATTTCCGGCAAGATTGGCTCTAACCGTTTCTGAAAATCCGCTGACATTGGCATGGTAATTCCTCCTTTTTGTTTTTTTAAAATATCAAGGTACTTAAATTCTTTTGCTAAAATTAACATAAATGTCAATATCCTGCAAGTATCAAAGAAACCCTGCATGCACGGGTCTTCTTTTTATTCAAAAGTTTTAGCACTTATATTCTATAATCTATAACTCCAAATAAATTTTTTCTAATTATTTATTACCAAATCTCCAGCACCCAATTATTGACAAAACTAGATTTTTATGTTAAGGTTACGTCATCGTTCCTTTAAATTTCAAAGTTGATTAGATATAGTCTAGGAGTCGGACACTCCCCGGTTTATTATCTGAACAAAACAGGAGTAAAAAGTTGAAGAAGTTTTCGATAATCGCGACACTGACGGTCATGCTGGTCATGGCCATCACCTATCAAGTCAAGGCTGCGGTGGATACTACTCCGCCCACGGCCCCAACCAATCTGACCGCTACCGCGGTTAGTCCCTCACAGATCAATCTTTCCTGGAAAGCGAGTACAGATAATGTGAGAGTTTGGAGCTATCGGGTCTATATCGGGGCTACCATAGTTGGCGCTCCGATGACAACCACCTACAGTAAAACCGGTCTTGCCAACGCCTCCACCCGATATTGTTTCACGGTAAGGGCGATTGACTATGCCGGAAACCTTAGCGTGGCCAGTACACAAAAATGCGCCACCACTCTGGCAGACGCTAGCCCTCCCACTGCCCCAACCAATCTGACCGACACAGTGGTCAGTCCCTCGCAGATCCAGCTTTCCTGGACTGCGAGCAAGGACAACTGGGGGATGAAAAGCTATCGGGTCTATCGTGGGGCTACCTTAGTTGGTATTCCTACGGCAACCACCTTCGGCGACCGATTCCTCAGCCCCAACAGACAATACTGTTATACGGTCAGGGCGATTGACGCCTCCGGCAACCTCAGCGTGGCCAGTAACCAGCAATGTGCTACCACTTGCGCTGACACCGACGCTGACGGGTACAACACGTGCGCCGGACCGAACTTTGACTGCAATGATTCGGATGCGACGGTTTATCCCGGCGCTCCCGAGATCATGTGCGATACAGTTGACCAAAATTGTAACGGCAACGCCGACAACGACATTGACGCTGATGGAGATTCATTCTCCTATTGCAACGGCGACTGCAATGACGCAAACGCCGCTATCAATCCCAACGCTAAGGAAATCATCTGCAATGACGTAGATGAAAACTGCGATAATGATCTGGGACCCGAGACCACCACTCTTTATTCCATCGATGAACTCGATGGCTGCATGTACGAATATCGCGGAGGCTTTTCATCTACATTCAGCACGGCCATTTCTCCCTGGACCGAAGGATTTTTCACCTTTGACGTCTCAGAGATTGATCTGGCCAATGTCCAAAATGCTACCGTCAACGCTTATGTACTTACTCAGGGTAATCTGTGTGATCCAGGGTTTAACTTTTATCCTCAAGGGGCAAGGCTGAACATCCTGCCTGATGAGTATTACAACGTCTTTGAGGACTGCAGCTGCGGTTATGACGGAGTTGAATGGCATTGCACGGACATTAGCTGCCAGTTCCTGCATGAAGACCTCTACCAGGAAATCCGTCCTCAGTATTTTGCAGCATTGCACAATCAAATCGTCACTATGGACGACTGGTGGACGGATACGTTCAATCTTACAGAGGCAATGATTCCCTACGGAAAAAGATACATTTCAATCTTTCCAAACTTGGGAATATGCGTCCCCGATGATCCTGCCAGACCATATCACTATTCCCATATGTATGAAATGGAAGACGGCGGAAATGGCGCCGGTACTGGTAATCTGCCTTATATGGAAATTACCTGCCAGCCCTAAGACACAAAAGCCCTGCGCACACGCGCGGGGCTTCTTTTTATATATTCAAATATCTAGTTCCTAATTCCAAATTCCTAATGCCTATAATTTAGGTTTAATTTTATTCCAGCCATTGGCCTGCTCATAAGCATAGGCAGCTCGGAAAATGGTTTCCTCGTCAAACTGTTTCCCGATTAGCTGTATACCGACCGGCAAATTATTGATATAACCGCAAGGCACGGAAATAGCCGGCACACCTGCTAAATTAATAGTTACCGTATAAATATCCTCTAAATACATAGTCAACGGATCATTTATATTTTCCCCTATTTTAAAGGCCGGTCGCGGTGAAGTCGGCATTAATAGCAGATCAACTTTATTAAAAACGCTATCAAATTCCTGTTTGATTAAAGTTCTGACGCGCATTGCTTTTTTATAATATGCATCATAATACCCGGCGCTTAAAACATAAGTACCAATCATGATTCTGCGTTTGGCTTCTGCGCCAAAACCTTTGGCGCGGGACTTTGTATAAATTTCAAATAAATTATTGGCGTCTTTATCCTGATAGCCATAACGAATGCCGTCATATCTGCCCAGATTAGAACTGACTTCAGATGGCATAATTATGTAATAGCACGCTAAACCATAAGGCAAAGTTTGCAATGAAACTTCCTCAATTTTAGCGCCCTGTTTTTCCATATCTTTAATCGCAATCTGTATCAGCTGTTTAACTTCAGGATCAAGCCCTTCCACAAAAGCCTCTTTTGGTACTCCAATTCTTAAACCTTTAATCCCCTGCTGTAAATTTTTGGTATAATCAGGAACCGGTTTGGGAACTGTAGTGCCATCCATTTTATCTAAACCAGAAATCACATTCATAACCTCAGCTGCATCTTCAACAGTTTTGGTAATCGGACCAATTTGATCTAAAGAAGATCCCATGGCAATGGCGCCAAAACGGGAAACTCTTCCATAAGTTGGTTTTAAACCCACGACACCACATAAACTTGCAGGGTGCCTGATTGAACCGCCGGTATCTGTTCCTAATGAATAAATAACTTGATCAGCTGCAACACTCGCGGCACTACCGCCGGATGAACCGCCAGGTACTCGTTCTAAGTCCCAAGGATTATGACTGGGACCATAGTCAGAATTTTCAGTTGAGGAACCGTGTCCCCAAGCGTCACAATTTTGTTTACCAAGTATAATTGCCCCATTTTCTTTAAGTTTTTTAATTACTGTGGCATCAAATAAGGGTTTATAGTTTTGAAGCATCTTGGATGAAGCCGTGGTAACTATACCTTTAGTTAAAATCAAATCTTTAATACCACAAGGAATTCCTTCCAACGACTTTACGTGTTCACCTTTTTTAATTTTCTTATCTACCTCTTTTGCCGCATCCCTAGCTTGTTCAAAATTTGTATTCAAAAAAGAATGGACCTTGGAGTCGGTCTTTTCAATGCGCTTAATGCAGTCCTTAACCAGGTCTAAACTGGAAATTTCCTTGGCTTGAAGCTTTTGTCGCGCCTCTTTTATTGTTAACTTGTTCAGATCCATAGTATCGGGATTTAATTACTAATGATTAATTACTAATTTTTAAAAAAGTTCTAATGTTCTAATGACTATTTAATCATTAAAAATTAAGTAATTGATTAAAAATTAAAAATTTATAATTAAAAATTCAAAAGACAGATTTTGTCTTTATTAGATTGTCCTCACTCTCCGCAGACTGCCTAATCAATTCTTTCTGAAAATCGCACTGGTCAACCTTATCTTCTCGATACACATTTTCCAAGCCAGTTACCTGGGCTGTCATCTCTACATTATCAGTATTAACTTCTTCCAATTTACCGACATAATCCAAAACAGCCGATAATTGACCGGCAAATTTGTCCTTTTCCTCATCAGTTAATTCCAGCCTGGACAGCTTAGCAATTTTCTCCACCTCTTGGTTGGTAAGTTTCATATATGATATTTTATCAAATTTAATAGAAACTAACAAGCATTGACAAACTGACTAATTCAACATATATTCATATTAACCCCTGGGATTCGGAGCCTGCACTCCTTGAGTCCCGGGCCAGGGCTTGTGGTGATGAAATCTTTCCTCCTCCTTCTTTTCATCGCTACAAGCCCGTTTTTTATTTGCTACTAATATACTAATCAGCTACTAATCTACGAATCCTGTAACTTGAGTTCAAAAATTAGCAGATTAGCAATTTATTAGCGAATTAGTAGCTTAAAATCCTACATATTCAATCTCTTCCATAAGCTCGATGCCATAAGTATCTCGAACCTTCATTTTAACCAAGCTAATCAGCTGAATCACGTCATTAGCCGTGGCTTTACCTATATTTATTACAAAATTCGCATGTTTATCCGATATCTGCGCTCCGCCAATATTTTTACCTTTCAGATCCAATTGCTCAATCAGCCAGGCGGCAGGGATTTTCTTGCGCTCTAAATACTCCTTTGGTAAATTACCTATTTGTTTAATCTTTTCTTCATTAGTGGAATCAATAAAAACATTCTTAAATACACAGCCGGCAGATGGGAACTCAAGGGGTTGTTTATCCCTGCGTTCTGCCAAAATTTGCTTTATCTTATTTTGTAGTGCGACTTTATCGCCCTTTTGTAGCAGAAATTCAACCGAGATAATCAGATCATTATTATGCTTAAAAATAGAATCGCGGTAACCAAAGTCGCAATTTTTTTTATCTAAAATAAACTGCTTTGACCCGCGCATTATTTCGCAACCGATCAGATTATCGGATATTTGACCGCCATAAGCACCGGCGTTGCCTCTGGTTGCGCCACCAACTGTTCCAGGTATTCCGGCAGCCCATTCTAAGCCAATTAAACCCTTAGCTACAGTTTCATTAACCAGTTCCATCAAATTAGCACCAGCATCTGCCACGACCTTATTATCTTTTTTAAATATAATATCTTTAGCCTTATTAATGATAATTAAACCATTAAAACCCTGATCAGAAACTAAGACATTACTGGCTCCGCCTAAAACATAAAAAGTAATCTTCAATCTCTTGGCAAAAGTAATTGCCCGCACCAAATCTTCATTATCTTTGGCAACAAAAAAATACTTGGCTGGCCCGCCAATCTTAAAAGTTGTGTATTTTGCCAATAGCACATCAATTTGAACTTTTTTGCCGATTAAGGATTCTAGCTGTTGTAAATTTTTATCCATATTATTCCTTGACAAAGTATAAATTACTTGCTAAGTTATCATATTAACAGAAAAGGAGGGAAAATGAAAAAATACGATACATTAGTAGTGGAAATTGATGGTGAGGGTGATTCCTTTGGACAATTCTTCGAAAGGATGGCTACGGGCGAGCCTATCTACCTAACACCGGTATACACACATTATAAAGAAGATGATGAGCCCACGGATGAATTTCTCATTGAACAAAGAGTTCAAATCATTATTTCATCCATTGTCGCAAATAAAGATTGCACACTTTCAATTACTTTCAAACTTGCTGATGCTCATGAAGCCATTATATGTGGTGAACATACCCTGGTATTCAACCACGTACTTATCTGCGATGAAATCCCGGATAATATGTATGACCCGGAATTTCTGGCAGCTCAACCTCCGGAAAAACATCAAACTCTGTAAGAATTATTCAAATTATTAACAACCTCACCCGGGGTTGTTATTTTTTAATTAACTTTCCTACCTCTGCATCAGATTCATGTAATATTTCACAATTCCTAAAAATCTCTTTTTCAAACTCATTGCCTGATTCTTCAGCCAACATGGCCTTGACCATGGACAAATGTCCATTATGAAAGGGTTGAAACCTGCCATGGTAATAACCATATTTATCTTCATTTTTTTCTAATTGTTTATCCATATACTTGACAATAATTGAAAAATATGATAATGTATGATTGTTTTTAGGGTAAAAAATCCTTTAACTGAAAAATGTGAAATAGAGGAGGAGAGAAATGGCATTCATGGGATCGACTTGGTGGCTCTGGCTGGGGCTGGCAATAGTCTTCAACGGCTATGTCATCTACAACCAAATCAAAAGAATGAAAGGCATGGCGACCAAAGGTTTTGACATGGACATGGATGGCGCCTTCAAATCGTTCTTTTCCGGCATGGCCCCGTTCGTGATCGCCGGCTCTCTCGGAGGACTATCAGGGCTTCTGTTCCTTATCTCGCTCATCGTGAATATCATCGACTACGTGAAAGCATAAAATCGATCAAATAACTAAAGGGGGAAATTCCGAAAATGCGGATAGAAGCATATGAAAAGCCCTTAGGCTGGCAGATTGTCATTGCCCATGGACTGGACAATGATTTAGACGCAGAAGCTTTCATAAAAGGACGTTGCGATGAAGCGATGTTTGCGGATGTAATTACCTGGATTTTATTCGACGAAAAAGGTATTCGTTGCATTTGGGAACGTTTCCCCGGAGATCCAGAATAACCCATAGTTTCCGAGCGATCACAGCGCTATTGCGGGCAGTGGACACCGACTGTGTACCAGCAATCCATTGCCATTCATTAATTTCGAGACTGACAACCGCCTAAAGCCAAACGGCCAAGGCGGTTTTTTTATTTAATGATATTCACGCTAGTCGGCAGCTTTTGTATAATGCCATTCAGATCTTGGGTGGAGTAATTATTACCCGAGATATTGAATGTTTTCAGTTTCTTTAAATTGCCAAGTTCATTTGGCAAGCCGGTTAACTGGTTATTCGACAAATCCAAAACTTGTAAATTCGTAAGTTGTCCAACTTCGGCAGGTACGCCTGTCATTAAATTATTACTGGCGTTAAGAACCTTAAGTTTTTTTAATTGGCCAATTTGTGACTGGATGGCACCTGATAATTTGTTATTACTGAGATTAAGTTCCTCCAGATTAGTCAGGTTAAATACATAATCAGGAACCTTGGTTAAATTCTGATTGCTTAAATCCAGTTTGTTGTTAACCGGAGAAGCTGTATTTGCGTTACTAACAGGCGTATTTAAATTACCGGTCGAAATATTTTGAGACGGCAAAGAGCAGCCTCCGAGAAATAAGCTAAATATTGCGACTAAAAGTAATATGTTTTTCATAATTTTGTCCTATTTATTAGTATTTAGCATTTTTTTTATTAATTTACTTACTTCCGCATCAGCTTCGTGCAATATTTCACCACAATATCGATTTTTCTGCCGTAAAAAGTATAAACATACTCACCTTTGGTAAATTTTTTCTCGATTTCCAGGGGAACAAAGATGAGAAGATCCAAATCAGACCCGGATTTATTCAATCCCTTTGCAGTTGAGCCATAAAAAACAATGGCCTTAATATGTGGTTTAACCAGCCGATACCATTTTAGAATGCCTGTGTTTACCTTAAGAAATCTTCTAAGTAAGGCAATGGCTTCATTCCTATTTAATTTCTTCATTTTATTAAAAACTATTTCTAAAATCTATATTCTATAATCTAAAATCTTTTTCTCAATATATTTAAAAAAATTTCCTTTATATCTTAAAAGCAGTTCCGGCAGTTTCCAATCATCTTCGGCCAGCAATTTACGGCAGGCAAATTGATATTGATATTTACGGCATTTGTCCGGCTTAAACACCAAACCCGCTTAACAATAACGCTCCAAATACGATTAAAAATAGTTTTTTCATATTATTTAAAGATATTAATACTCAATCCCGCCTTTGGTTTCAAAAAGATATTGCGACAAAGTGCCATTGGGCAAAACATACAAATCTTTTTTTTGCTCGGTAGCAAAATTTTTATCGCCAAATCTACAAATCGCCACTGACGGTCCCTCGCCTTTTTCGGGCGCATATAAGGTCAGTCCCCAGTCTATTTCATATGTTTTAACATAGCCATTTAGTGTCTGCCCCAAGGGCTCGTACTGTTCTTCGCTGAATTCGTTGGCTCTGATCATTTCATTGATAGTTATCTGCTGGACCCCGAGATTTTTTGCCCAGGCAATCAGATCTTCGGCTGATTCCGTGAAATCTTTTGTTTTGGCGGTATTGATTCTGACAATCAGATTTGGTTTTGTGGCGGCATATTTAACCATCTCAACGGTATGATCATAATAATCCTTGCCTGACTTGGGTCTGACCAAATAATTAAAATTTTTCTTGTCAGCGGTATGCAGACTGACCGTCAGATTGGTTAAACCGGCGTCAACAAAGCTATCAATTAATTCTTTAGTCAATAATGAGCCGTTAGTAAGAATGGTAATGTGGCTAAAGCCGATTTCTTTGGCCATTTTAATCTCTTCAGCCAATTGAGCAGGCTTATTAACCAAAGGATCACCGCCGGAAAAATTAATTTCATCCAGGCCAAAAGCCATTCTGGCGTAAAGCATGGCAAAACGCAGACGCTCCAGTGAATAGCTTAAATTCGCGTATTCTTCAATATATTTTTTTTGTTCTTCGTCCGAGGTCTGTTCCAGACAAAAGCGGCAATTATAATTACACCTTAACCCCCTGATTACTTTTAAAACACTTAACCCGCGCTTTCTTTCCGCGATATCTTCCCGCACTTTGGCGGCCAAATCCATTTCTTTAAGATTTTCTTCCAGCCAAGACAGAATAATTTGATCAATTTTCTGCTGTATTGACTTTAAAACCTCGCGCTGATCTTTTTTTTCAGCAGGAGTATTTACTTTGGATTCATTTTTTAAATACTTTAAAGCCGCCTGATAACCGATTTCCCTCAGATCTTGCACTATGGCTGTTACGGACTTTTTGCCCGAGCTTACCAGCTCTAAAATTTTATCCGCATCCAAAGCTAAAAATTTGTCAGGCGTTAAAGCTTGAGATTCGGATTCCACAATACGGTCGGGATTTGTAAAATTTTTTTCATTCATACATGCGATACTTTATTTATTTGGCTTAGCTTTTACATCCGTCTCATTTTCCTTATGGTCTATAATGATTTTCTTCATGCCGACAATTAATCCTTTCAATGATTCCTTAAGATATTTGTTATTTTGGCTTGTATTGGTCATATATTAAGTTAGTTTCAAAGATATGATAATTTAAAATTAAAATCACACAATTCCCTCGCCACTTTATCTATATTATCTTTTCCTGAAAGTATATTGCATAAAAAAATATCCTATGCTAGTATATAAAATCAGTATCAAGGTCTGCTATTTCAACAATCAACAAAGGAGGGATATTATTATGTCTACGGCATTCACTTGCACTACCCCTGAAGATGGCTGGTCACTCTACAGCCACTTCCTCGGGAATTGCCTTTTACCGATTCGCTGCCAGGTGCCAGCTGAAAATGAGGAAGATGATGAGGCTAAGAGGGACAAACGGGAACGTATCATCTCTGACTCCTGGTTAAAATTAGCCGGCAGCCTCTACCTGATCATGCGTCGCATGCGGTCTAACGGCCATAACGAAGTTGCGGACAACATGCAGCAGATAATCGACATGGTCGTGGAATTAGACCTGACTGACCCAAAAGTGCATGAGGCAATCCATGAAAAACAGCGCGAGCTGGATCCCAATCAAAGCAAATTCGATGCTGAACTAGCCAAACTCAGGGCTGGAAAAAAACAGTAACGGATAAAATGACATAGAGACCCATCAAAAGCCGCCAGTGGACTCATTGAGCACCACGGGCTTTTTTCTTTTTGCGAAATTACAAAGAACTAAAATAATTATTTCCGCCTAATTTCCTCCAGCCAATTATTGAATGCCTGATAGAACTTACCGTTTACTTTCCGGTCTTTCTTCATTTCCTCATTATTATCGCTATTCATAATGTCCGCGCTTTTTTGCGGAGAAAATATCTCAATTGGCTTTACGGCTATTTCCGTATTTGACTGGCCGTCCCACTTATTGACGTGAAATATATTTTTTAGTCCGATATCCCAGGTAGCGTCAACAATTACCCACTTCTTATTGATTAAAGCCTCAATGTATAAATGAGTACTGTAATCATCATGAGGAATTTTTAACACTTTTTTAGGCAAATCAATTGAACTCCACAAAAAACCGCAGACTCGGTAGCGAACCTCCAAGCCCTGCTTATTCAATAAATCTTTTAGCGCCTTATTTTTACCGCTGCAGCAATCATCTTTTTCACCCAAAACAACAGGAATTCTATAAGGTATATCGCGAATTGTTTTAAAAGCTGAAATTATAGCCATAAAAGTATATTTAATTAAAATATTTATTTTTTTCTAAATTCTTATTTCCTCGCCACCTTATCAATACCCCCTGACCACAAAGTACTTAACCGGATACGCTGTTACGAAAATTTTTGACCATGTCTATAGCGCGGTCTTGATAATTTAGTTTCTGGTAAAAATTGTGCGTCTTTTTATTTGGTTCAAAGACCTCAACGCGGACAATGTCACACCCTTGTTTTTTAAAATATCCCTCTATCGATTGCATTAAAAGCGATCCGATATTTTGACCACGATATTTTTCGCTAACAATTAGTTCTAGAATTCTTGCTGGCTTGGAGGGTATACATTCGATTTCATCATTTTTCGTAAAATCTTCTATAATACCCGCAATCATGCCAACGGGAATATTTTCATATTCTGCAATATAAATTATGCCTTGATGTTGCTTTACCTTTTTCAGAAGATTGTCTATATAAATTTCGCCGTATTCCGGCAATCTCCTCAACCTTTTCAAAGGATCTATTTGAATTAAAAAATCTTGTAACTCTTCTATGAATTTTACAAGTACTTGTTTATTATTTTTGTATTCAACAATTTTTACAGACTCCATTTTCATATTAAGATTTAAATTAAACCAATTCCCTCGCCACTTTATCAATACCCCCCGCTATCCCTTCTCGGTTCTATCCAAAATTATCCGTTGTTTAAATCCTCCTCGTTCGTCAGCTTTCTTCCTTCGAACTTCATCAAGATTGCTTAGATCAATGCCTTTTTGATCACAAATTGCATGCAATACCTCCAAGATATCGGCTGCTTCTTCAACAGATGGTGTGGCCAAGAATTCAGCAACTTCCTCATGGAGCTTACGTACCAAAGCATCTTCATATTCCTTTGTCTCAGCAATATGAGTAATTGCTTCCTCACCTCTATCTTTAATTATATCGGGAATTTTATCCCTGACTAATTTATCAAAATTCATAAATTTTACTTAACAAGTTCCCTCGCTACCCGATCGATATCCCCTGCCCCTAAAATTAGGATTACATCATCCGCTTTCATTTCATCCAGAATCATGGCTTTAGTATCAACCAAATCCTTTGCATAATAATAAAGAGATAGGATAAC
Organism: Candidatus Parcubacteria bacterium; assembly: GCA_026395755.1. Classification (GTDB taxonomy): domain Bacteria; phylum Patescibacteriota; class Patescibacteriia; order CAIXNZ01; family CAIXNZ01; genus JAPLYC01. The sequence continues at coordinate 20,744 of JAPLYC010000074.1, forward strand.
GCCCTGAACCAGTTTCTTGCTTTCAGTCAAAATTATTTTATCCAGTAAATCAATAGAACTTACCCTTTTAGTCACATCCTTTTCTTCCCTGCCAGCCACATCATATATTTCACTGAAGATAACCACTTCAGCCGGACTTTGGCTGAATGTTTTTACAAATTCGTCAAATAAAGCTTTAGTCCGCTGAATCTGGTGCGGCTGAAAAACCACCAGCAATCTTTTATCAGGATAAAATTCCTTGGCTGCCTGGATAGTTTTAGCCACTTCAGTCGGATGATGCGCATAATCGGAAATAATCAGGGCGCCGTTTTTATCCTCGGTTAAGCCGGACATTTTGCCGATAATTTCAAACCTGCGCCAAGCTCCGGTATATTGCGACAAAGTGTCTTTTATAATATCAGGGCTAATTCCCAATTCCAAAGCCAACAAACTGGCGCCTAAGGCGTTGGAGATATTAAACTTGCCAGGTACCTGCAGATTAAAATCGCGCAATTCCTGGCCTTTGTAAATCGGCCTGAAAATTTGCCGGCCATGATCTACTTTGGTATTTTTTACAACCAAGTCTGCCGCAGGATTTTCCAGGGCAAAAGTCAAAACATGGCAATTGGGTTTTTCTATGCGCTCACGCAAATTCTGATCATCCAAATTATAAACAAAATATCCGTCCGGCGGTAATTTATTGATGAATTCCTGAAATGTCTCGATATATTGATTCAAATCACTATAATAATCCGGATGGTCAAATTCAATATTGGTCAAAATAATCGCCTTGGGATTCAATTTTAGCATGTGAGCGCGATATTCATCGCCTTCAACCACAAAATAATCAGAACCGCCCAAACGCAAATTGCCGTCCCAATTTTTAAGCTTGGAGCCGACAATTACCGTGGGGTCAAAACTGGCATTTTCCAAGATTAAACCGGTTAAAGCCGTAGTCGTGGTTTTGCCATGACAGCCGGAAATGGCAATCGTGTATTTATTCTTGCTGTACTCGCCTAAATATTCAAAATAGCTCAAACACGGAATTTTATGGCTGATGGCAGCTTGTCTTTCAGGATTATCTTCGGGCACGGCATCAGAATAAATCACCAGATTAACATCCTTGGCCAGATTATTGGTGTTATGCGGACCAATCTTAATTTCAGCTCCAAAATTTTTCAGAGTTTCTATCAAGTCCGAATCATGCAAATCAGAACCGGTCACGATTTTATTCTGAGTTAATAAAAGCTTGGCTACGGCGGAAATCCCGATACCGCCTATGCCGATGAAATGAATTTTTTTGAGTTTAGCTAAATCCATAATATTCAAATTATATTTATTATTTAATATTAAAGCTGATGACCAATAAGTCTTTTTATCTCTAAAAATTCCATTGGCACGATGTTAATATCTTCAGGCATGGTACCGAATTTTTTGATTAATAGTCCCATCACTTCAGTAGTTTTTTTATAAGGCACCATAATCTCAGTAACCTGTTCCAGCGGGATATTTGACAATATTCTTTCCTCTGCCGGGATAAAAGGCACTGGTCTTTGGCCCTCTTTTTGGGTATATGTTAAGCCCTTATCTCTGTATGACTTGCCTTCAGCCATAAAAATACAAGGATATTGACTGGATAATTCTTCGAGCCTTTTCCGATTTTTTTTACCTTGTTCACTATTACCATCAAAAGGATACAAAAGTCCCTCCAGATTTTTTTGTATTTCCCCCTTAATGGCAGCAAATAAATTTTCCTTAACCTGCTGATATTCTGCGGAATTCTTATCTTCCGGCAAAACAAAGTTAGCCGGCTGTTTAACACCGGGTTTATCCGGGTCTGAATATGGTTTTAAATACCAGGCATATTGAGTCTGCAATTCAATCAAGGTTTTTTCCTCCGGATTTCGGGGAATTCGTATGCCGTGATTTAAATTGATAATTTCCCAGGGGTCGGAGTATACTCTGCCTTGAAAAGTTACTTCTGGGAATTGTCCTAAATTCATTTTATTTAAAATTTCAGTATAAGCCTCGTGGTCGCGCTTCTCTGTTTCAAAGGTTTTATAATGTTTACGACTGACTGATTCTGAAGTTTTATTCAAAATAAAACTCTTAATTTCAGGGGAATTGAGAATTAAATCTTTTGTCAGGGTGATACTTTCATTTTTAAAAATTTCCTTTTTTAATATAGCCGCAAATTCATCCGGGGATTTGCCGACAGATCGGCCCAAAGACTCAAGCACAGATTCTAAGCTAGCATTGGCTAAATAAATATTGATAAAATCATCCAATGGACCTTTATTGTCAAGTTTATCCGCATCAATAGATAAAACTTCATCGATGACCTCCTTGCTGGCTCCAAGCTTGGCATACAACGCCTCGACATAATCAGCACTAGGATGATTCATTTCCGCCACTGAAACAGTATTTTGTCTCTGTTTGCCGGAACGCGCCATGCCCGAAGCTTCACCCACTTCACCGGTACCACCTCCAATAATTTCACCTGCAGCAATAATTCCTTTTAAAGCTTCCGAACCGCAGGCATGACCGATGGGATATTCTTCTGCCCTTTCTTTGCCAAAATATTCCAGCGCTTTTCTGAATAATCCTGCTTTTTCATAAGCTGATAATTCTGTCTTGGTAACCATCAGCTTATTAAAAGCTCTTTCAAATACTTCCGGCGTTACTTTATCCCGGTTAATCGGGAAAAGTCTTTCAACTAATATGGAACCCTTTAAATCCTCCGGGGATTTATTAATTATTTTCTTTATATTATCAACTTCTTTGGATACTAAAACTTTATCCAAAGACTCCTTGTCCTCATCTGATTTAAATTCTATCTTTTTAACTGTCGGTGCCTCGTATTTTTTCTTTTTTGGAACTGATTCAAACTTCATAAGAGTAGCTGAATTTTTTAAACTTTTTCCTTCTGACTTCTTACTTCAGACTTCACTTTCGCGACGGTAATTATATTCCTAGTATTAGAAACGTTTTTAATAACTTCAAGCCCTGCTTTTTTCAAAAGCCCGGCAATATTTCTTTCCGTAAAAGCATGGATATAGCGTTGATACTTTTTTTGCCAGGGTATATAGACATCCTGAAAATCCAGTTCATCAATCAAAACTCCGTTTTCCTCCTTGTCAGGATCTGTCAGTTTTAAAAGCGTGTATTTAATGATATATTTAAGATACTTGGTCTGCCATAAATTCCAATTAATCATCAGCAATTTTCCGTCCGGTTTTAAAGTGTTTTTTATATTAGTTAATACTTGCAGTCTTAATTTATCTGAAGGAATATGATGCAAGGTCGCTACGCAAAAAACCAGATCGAATTTTTCTTTTAAATTATTCAATTCTAAAATATCCGCTGCTTTAAAATGTTTATCAGGCCATTTGGACTGGGCTTCGCGGATTAAATTTTCCGAAAAATCAACGCCAAGATAATTTACTTTATAATCCTTTAGCAATTCCAAAAGCCTGCCATTACCGCAGCCCAAGTCCATAACATCTTGACCATCGTGCAAATATCCTTTAAAATACTCAAATTCAGGCCAAACGTTATATCTGGTCTCGCTAAAATTACGAGCAATCTCGTTATAGAGGATTTTATTGGCTTTTATAATTTTTAACGCGGTTTCACGTTTCATATATTTTCTACGAAATACTAATAACATACGAATATACGAATTGTAACTTTTCGTATATTCGTAAAAGATTCGTATTTCGTAGAGCTATCAATCTATGTTTTCCAAATTAAACACCACAATTGAACAAATCATCATAAAACTGACCAAAGCCAGAATATCTGACCAAAAAGAATTAAACGCAGCAGTTAAAAAACTATCCTGTGGGTTTAAAATTGCCACCCCTTCCAGGATTAACTTACTTAAAGCTTACCACAATTTGCTAAAAAAAGGAAAGATTAAGGCTAACCTTAAATTAGAATCTTTACTGAAGAAGCGGGAAATCAGAACTTTGTCGGGCGTGGCTCCAATTGCTGTATTAACCAAGCCGTTCCCCTGCCCAGGCAAATGCGTCTGGTGCCCGTCGGAAAAAAACATGCCCAAGTCATATTTATCCAATGAACCGGCAGTAATGCGGGCGATTTTGAATAAATTTGATCCTTTTAAACAGGTACAAATGCGCTTACGAGCTTTAAAAATGACAGGACATGATACTGATAAATGCGAACTGATAGTTATGGGCGGAACCTGGTCTTATTTGCCCCATAAATATCAAAACTGGTTTATTAAACGCTGTTTTGATGCTTTTAACCTTATAACTTCCAAAGACTTAGCTCAAGCGCAAAAACGGAATGAGACAACCAAATATCGGGTCATTGGTTTAACATTGGAAACCAGACCTGACTATATTGATGTTGCGGAAATCAAGCGCATGCGCGAACTGGGCGCGACTCGGGTAGAACTGGGTGTGCAGTCAATTGATGACAAAATATTAAAGCTGGGACATCGGGGACATTTAGTCGCCCAAACAATTCTGGCCACCAAATTACTCAAAGACGCCGGCTTTAAAATTTCTTATCACATGATGCCGAATTTACCCGGCGCAACTCCGGCCAAGGATTTAGAAATGTTTAAAAAATTATTTTCTAATCCGGAATTCCAACCGGATATGTTGAAAATTTATCCTTGTGTGGTAACTAAAAATTCCAAACTATATTCCTGGTACAAACAGGGTAAATTCAAAGCCTATACTGACAAACAACTTCTAAACCTTCTGGTTCAAATTAAAAAAAATATTCCGCCCTATGTGCGTATCAGCCGTTTAATCCGCGACATTCCCAACGTCAGCATTGTGGCCGGTAATAAAATTTCCAATTTAAGACAAATGATTTTTAATAAAGCCGGCAAAATTTGCCAGTGTATCCGCTGCCGCGAAGCGCGGAATCAACTGGTCAGTGAAAAGTTAATAAAGTTAAAAGTTATAAAGTATAAGGCTTCAGATGGCTGGGAGTATTTTTTGAGCTATGAATCTAAGGATGGCAAAACACTTTTTGCTTTGTTAAGATTGCGTATACCTCAAAAACCAGATCAAAATTTAATTAAGGAATTACCGGAATTAAGAAATGCTGCCATTATCCGCGAACTTCATACTTACGGTAAATTAATTCCTTTGGGCGGGCATTCCAAAGCTGTCCAACATATGGGTTTTGGCAAAAGATTATTAGCTCAAGCTGAAAAAATCGTTCATAAACATAAAATTTCCACGATTACTGTCATTTCAGGAATCGGTGTCAGAAAATATTATGAAAAATTAGGATACAAGCTCCAACAAACTTATTTGGTAAAAAATATTTAGTTTTTTTGCTTTGACAAGGCAGTATTAAAAAGATAAGATTAAAATATGAAAAATTTAAACAACCAAGACAAACAAATAGCCAATTTAATTATTGCTGAAACCAAGCGCCAGCAAGACGGTCTGGCCATGATTGCTTCGGAAAATTATGCCTCTCCTGCTGTTTTGGAAGCCATGGGCACGGTTTTAAGCAATAAATATGCTGAAGGTTATCCCGGCAAGCGTTATTATTCAGGCAATCAAATAATTGACCAAATTGAATCTCTGGCTATTTCCCGGGCGGAAAAACTGTTTGGAGCTGATCATGCCAATGTCCAGCCTCATTCCGGCAGCCAGGCTAATCAGGCAGTCTATTTGGCCTTATTAAATCCCGGCGACAGAATTTTAGCCATGGATTTGGCTTCGGGCGGTCATTTATCTCACGGCGCCAAAGTCAATCAGGCCGGCAAATTTTATGATGTTTATTTTTACGGAGTTGCTAAGGAAACCCAGCTCATTAATTATGACGATGTTTTACAATTGGCTAAACTTCACAAGCCTAAATTAATCATTGCCGGAGGTTCTGCCTATCCAAGACAAATTAATTTTGACCGTTTCCGCCAGATTGCCGATGCTGTGGGCGCTTATCTTTTGGTTGATATGGCTCATTTTGCCGGCTTAGTGGCAACTGGGCTGCATCCTGATCCGGTTCCCTTTGCTGATGTCGTAACTTCAACTACTCATAAAACTTTACGCGGCCCCCGCGGCGGCTTGATTTTATGCACTAAAAAATTGGCGGAACAAATCGATAAAGCGGTTTTCCCCGGAATTCAAGGCGGACCTTTGGAAAATATTATTGCCGCCAAAGCTGTTTGTTTTAAAGAAGCAAATTTAGCCTTATTTAAAAAATACCAAACGCAGGTCATGAGTAATGCCAAGATTCTGGCCTTAGTTTTTGCCAACGATGAAATTAAAGTAATTTCCGGCGGAACTGACACTCATTTAGTTTTACTTGATTTAAGTTCCATCAACATGAGTGGCAGTCCGGCTCAGGCAGTATTAGAATCAGTCGGTATTTATGCCAATAAAAACATGATTCCTTTTGATACTCGCATGCCCAAAGATCCTTCAGGCTTACGCCTTGGTACGGCGGCTTTAACCACCCGCGG
>JAPLYC010000109.1 GCA_026395755.1 Candidatus Parcubacteria bacterium
ACAGGCAATTCGTGATATAAAGCGTTAAAATCCTGGGCAAAATTATACAGATATTGAGCCAAAGCCGACGGATCATTGGTTTTGACGATTTCCCCCGCCACTTCAGGATATTTAACCAAATTTTTAATCAAAGTCTTTTCAATATTGGAAGCCAGATGCTTATAATCAATCTTGATTTTCTCCTTTGTATCGTTTTTGCTTAAAATCGAATTTATGCGGGCAACCGTATATTGCAGATAAGGCCCGGTAAAACCGGTTGTATCCAAAGCTTCTTCCAGATCAAAAGTAATCACCTTGTCATTGCCGTTTTTCAACATGCCGAATTTCAAAGCCGCAATCACGATTTTCAGGCTTACTTCTGCCACTCTGGAATCAGGCCAATCAGCATGTCGAACTTTAGTTTCATTCAGAGCCTTATTCAAAGCTGCTTCTCGAACCTCTTCATAGGTAACGACATTACCGGTACGCGAAGAAATCACCCCTGATTTTAATTGTACAAATTCATAGGCTACATGAACCATTTCCTTTTTAAAGCCCATTAATTCCAGAATTTTAAAAATCTGCTGAAAATATTGCTTTTGCCTGATGTCAATTAAATATATGCTTTTTTTTATATTATATTTTTTGAATTTTTTCACGGCTAAAGGTATTTCCTTAATGCCGTATAAGGCTGTGCCGTCTTTACGCAGTAAAACCAAAACCCCCAAATTATAATTACTCAAATCAGCAATTATCGCGCCTTCGCTTTTTTTAATAAAGGGATATTTTAAAAGTTTAGGCAGCATTTTTTTGCCCGAGATTTCTTCCTCACTTTCATAAAAAATCGGGATATCAAATTTTACACCCAGCTCCTTATATACAGCCATAAATAAATCCAAAGACCATTGCCTGGTTTGTTTCCAAAGATTAGTCAGGGTCTTATCACCATCCTCCAGTTTTTTCAAAATCTCCTGGGCCTGGTCTTTAAATCCCGGATTTTCTTCAATTTTGGCGACTGCCCGCGTATATGACTGGCCTAAAAATTCTCCCAGTTCCCTTTGTCCGTGCGGATAATCAGTCTGATTAACGTAATTTTGCAGATACCACAAAGTCTTGGCCACATGTGCTCCGGTATCGCCGATATAATTCGCGCTAATGACTTTATAACCGCAATTTCGGTAAATATTAACCAAAGCTGAACCAATGCAGATATTGCGCAAATGACCGACATGCAGTTCCTTATGCGTATTAGGCTGGGAATATTCAATCATCACCTTTTCTGATTTACCGATTTTACTCTGGCCGTATAAATTTTTTTGTTTGCTAATTTCCTTGAAAACCAATTCAGCTACCTTATTTGTATCTATAATAAAATTAACATAAGGACCAACATTTTTAATCTTAACGATCAAACCGCCTGGCTTTATTTGTTCTGCCAATTCCTTGGCCACAGCCATTGGTGACTTTTTCTGTTCCTTGGCCAGATTAAAACATGGCACACCAAAATCCCCCATTTCCGCAGATGGCGGGGTTTCCAGATCTTCAGGCCTGATTTTAACTTTATTCTTGGCCAAAAGGCTGGCGATTTCTTTTTTTATTTTCAGATTTAGATCCATATTAATATAGTTTAAAATTCAAAGCTAAAAGTGCAAAGTTATGCCGCGAAATAACATCCCGTTACTGCGGGACAATTAGTAATTTAAAGTTTTTGAG
>JAPLYC010000033.1 GCA_026395755.1 Candidatus Parcubacteria bacterium
TCAGTTTGCGGCCAAAGGAATAATTGTTACAGATGCTTTGGATCCGAATCTGAGTTTTGTGCCAGAAAGTGAAATAATTATAAATAACGGTGAAAGTATTCCAAATACAATAGATAATACAAAAAAGAATGAAAATGATCCCCTGATTTTTACGGCCGGCGGTTTGGATGTAAGTCAAAGCGGCAGTATAACATTTGATGTCATTGTCAAAGATACTGCCCTTGATCATCCAGTATCAAATATAGCGCAAATTACCGGTAATAATTTTAATACAGCAAATACTAATATTGTCAGCAACTTGGTAACAACAGGGCAGATAATTAAGGAGGAAAGAAAAACCGAAGATGTGAAAACAGTGGAACTAGAAGCTCCGGTGGAGCCAAAAGTGCCGGCTGTTAGCGCAGGCGCAAGCGTTAATTTACCGCCACAGGCCGTTGCTGACAGCGTTCAAGTAATAACTGATCAGGAGATGGAAATTGCGGTTTTGGTCAATGACAGCGATCCTGAAAATCAGTTTGATTTGCTCTCTTTGACAGTGATAATTCAGCCTCAAAATGGTACTACGACAGTTAATTCCGAAAAAGGTATAGTTGTTTATCGGTCTAACCCAGATTTTAGCGGTGAGGATAATTTTAGTTACAAGATTTGTGATAGTGTGGGCCAATGTGCTGAGGCTAATGTGTCGGTATCCGTTGAATTGGCTGAAGCAGCTCAAGAAAAAAGTTCTTTCTTCGGTTCTTTGATCAGGGTTATGACGGAAGATGTCAGCAAAACTAATCTAGGCGAACAGGCCTTGGCTAGTATAGCTCAGAATGAAACAGTTAAAGCGATTATAGACAGCAAGCCCGTTAAATTTGTCCAGGATAAAGTTTTAAATAATCCGGTTGTCGAACAGGTGAGTCAAGATGTCGTGACACCGACTTTGGTTACTGTTTCCGTGATAAATACGGCGCCGGCAATTGCTTCAGCCGGAATGAACCTCTGGGCATATCTGCATTTTATTTTTGTGGAGCCTTTGCTGATTTTATTCAGAAAGAAAAGAAAAAATTGGGGCGTGGTCTATGATTCTCTGACCAAAATGCCGATTAGTCTGGCGCTGGTGAGACTTTACCGCAAAGAGGACAGAAGATTGATCCAGACCAGGGTAACTGACCGGGACGGCCGTTATCTGATCATGGTTAAAGACCCGGGCAATTATTATCTGGAAGTGACTAAGCCAAATTACGATTTTCCGACAAAGATATTGAGCACGGAAAAAATGGATACTAAATATCTTGATCTGTATCATGGAGAAGAAGTTACGATCAAGGATAAGGAAGCGGCTGTTTCCGTTAATATTCCCCTGGATGTCCGGGAGAAAAAGGTCAGGCCTATCAGCGCGGTTATCCGCAGTTTCGCCCTGCAGAATCTCAAATCCGTAATTTCTTATGTGGGTTTAATTCTGGCTGTCTTAGTTTTGATTATATACCCGTCACTAATTACCACATTAGCTTTGGTTTTCCATGTTGTATTTTATGTCACCTTTAGAAAGCTCTTGGTTCCGGCTAAGCCTAAGGGATGGGGGATTGTCTATGATGAACAAACCAAGATAGCCTTGCATAATGTGGTGGTTCGTTTATTTGATATCAAATTCAATAAATTACTGGAGACTCAGCTGACTGACAGCAAGGGACGCTATGCCTTTTTGGTGGGTAAAAATGTTTTTCAGATACTGGCTGAAAAAGACGGTTATCAGGCTAAGGAAATCAAGCCGATTGATCTGGCCACTACAGATGAAATCGTTAAACTGGATATTGC
>JAPLYC010000100.1 GCA_026395755.1 Candidatus Parcubacteria bacterium
CGCGAATATTTTTCCAAATGCCTGGCCTTTATCAATCCTCAGGAGGAAGACTGGGGTATTACCCCGATTGAAGCCATGGCTTCAGGCCGTCCGGTGATTGCTTATGGTAAAGGCGGTGTTTTAGAGACCGTAATTGACGGTAAAACCGGTAAATTCTTTACCGAACAAAGCTGGGAAGCATTGATTGACACAATTTTGCATTTTAACCATAAAGATTTTGACCCGCAAACTATCAAGCAGCACGCCGAACAGTTTAATACCCAAGTTTTTTACACCAAGGTTAAAAATTTCGTGAATGAGAAATGGAACGACTTTAAACACTCGTCTAACGGTTAATCGGTATCGGTTAACGTTTCGTAATACGTCTGACGAAAGACGAAACGCCAAACGATTCCGTAAAACGATTAACGCCTATGAACATCGCTATCGACATTCGCTGCCTGATGAACCCAAATTACAGCGGAGTTGCTCAATATACTTATAATCTCCTGGATCAGCTTTTTAAGCTTGACAAGGAAAATCAATATAAACTTTTTTATAATTCCGGTCAGGACATTTCTAAAAATTTGCCGAAATTCGAACATTCTAATGTTGAATTTTATGGCTTTAAATACCCCAACAAGCTGCTTAACAGCGCTTTTTTGTTTTTAAACTATCCGGAAATTGAAAAAATGATCAACGGCTGTGATGTTTTTTTTATTCCTAACCCTAATTTCTGCGCTTTAGCCGGAACAACCAAGAAGGTACTGACAATTCATGATCTCTCTTTTGAACTCTACCCGCAGTTTTTTTCCCTAAAACAAAAGCTGTGGCATAAATTTATCCGCCCCCGTTATTTAATTTCCCATAGCGATAAGGTCATAGCCGATTCAATAAATACAAAAAATGATCTGCAAAACCGTTATAAAATTCCGGCTGAAAAGATTACCGTAATTTATCCGGGAATCAACCATGAAATTTATCAGCCCATAGATAGAAGCCACCCCAAACTGCTTTCAATCATTGAAAAATATCAATTGCCTGCAAAATTTATATTATACCTCGGGACGATCGAACCACGTAAAAATATTGGGGGTATAATTGAAGCTTTTAATCGGGCCAAAGCAGGAAATACTTCCCTGGCCGACTTGAACCTGGTTATTGCCGGAGACAAAGGCTGGAAATTTAACAATGTTTTTACTACGGCCGAAAAATCACCATTTACCGATCAAATTACATTTTTAGGTTATATACCCGAAAGTGATAAGTCTTATCTTTATAATTTAGCTGAACTTTTTATCTTCCCCTCGTATTATGAAGGCTTTGGTCTACCAGTATTGGAAGCCCAGGCTTGCGGGATACCGGTTATTGCCGGGCTAAACTCATCTTTCCCTGAAGTCTTGGCTGACTCTGCCGTTTTGGTTAATCCTGACAATTTATCTGAAATTGCCCGAGCAATTACCCAGATCCTAACCGATCAAAATCTAAAGCAATCACTGATTGATAGAGGTTTAACTAATGCCCAGAAGTTTTCCTGGCAAAACTGCGCCCAAGAAACCTTAAATTATCTAATCTCATAAATTAAATCATCGACACTAAACTGATTAACCAATCAACTAATAAACCAATTAACCTATGCGTATCGGCATTGACGCCAGAATGTACGGCAAAGCTCAATCAGGCATTGGCAATTATATCAAACAGCTGACTGACCATATTTTTACCCTGGACAAGGAAAACGATTATTATCTTTTTTTATTGGAACCGGTTTTTTCTGAATATCAGCCAACCCATCCTAATGTCCATAAAATCAAAGTCACATCTCATTGGTATAGCTTGGCTGAGCAAACCACATTTTTATGGGAGATCAATAAGTATAAATTGGATCTGATGCATTTTCCGCATTTTAACGCGCCGATATTTTACAACCGACCCAGAATCGTCACTATCCATGATATCATTCCCAAATTTTTTCCGGGCCATAAACAAAAATCCTGGCTGCGCAAACTGGCCTATGAATTGGTGATTAAAACCAACCTCAGAAAATCCGTTAAAATCATAGCCAGCTCCGAACATACCAAGCAGGATTTAATCAGATATTTTAGCCTAAAACCGGAAAAAATCGAGGTAGTACATTTGGGGATAGAAAGTCACTTTCAAAATAGTAAAAATTATGATAAAATAAAAGGGCTAAAAGACCAATATCAGATCACTAAACCCTTCATCTTTTTCCTGAGTGTCTGGCGCAATCACAAGAACTTTGAAGGCTTGATTTCAGCCTTTGAAATCCTGAAAAATAAAGGCAATTTTGAATATCAATTAGTCCTGGGCGGACAGGAAGATCCTCATTATCAGAACATCCGCCAAAAAATTGAGCATTCGGTTTTTAAAAACGATATTATTACTCCAGGATTTATCTCCGATGATGATTTGCCCTTATTTTATAATGCGGCTGATCTGGTGGCTATTCCTTCTTTCTATGAAGGCTTTGGCTTAATCGGACTTGAGGCTATGGCCTGCGGCACTCCTGTTGTTTCCTCCAATACCACCAGTTTGCCGGAAATTAACGGCGATGCGGCTTTATACTTTGAGCCTAAAAATATCGAACAAATGGCTAAAGTAATATCCTCAGTACTTACTAATCCTGAACTTAAAGCTCAACTGGTTGCCAAAGGTTATCAGCGTATAATTAAGTTCAGCTGGAACGAGTGTGCTCAACGTACTTTAAACCTATATCGTAATATTCTTAATAATAAATAATATCGTGAACAAGTAACACCTAATTAGTGCAATTAGTGATTACAAATTTCCGCCAGAGGCGGATCCGCCTTGGGCGGACGCGGTTCAGCTCTCCCATGCCAAAAACAAAAAAAACAAAAAAAATTGCCCCCACCAAACGGCTAAAAAAAGCTGCCACTGCCAAACCTAAAGGGTCTAATGCAAGACCCGCATCTTTAGTATTACGAAGAGATAAAGCCAAAAAACCAAGCAGAAAAGGGATATTATCCCTTCAAGATAAGCCGTTAATACCCAGGGAAGTTATTGATCAAATTACTTTTTTTGCTCCGGCCAAAGCGCAGGCTTCAATGGAAATAAAAAAAATAGCCGCACAGCCGATAATTTACAATCGTCCTAATGCCAAGCCTTCACGTCATATTTTAGACTTAAAAGAATTTCAAAAACATAAGGATATTATAAAACATCAGGGTCAAAAAGGAGAAGATGCTATTTATCAAGACATTGCTAATCAGTTTGAATCAAGAAAGGGCAATTTTACCCAGGGCCTCAAAGGCACTTACTCAAAATTACATGAATCTTTCACTAAATTCAAAACAACGTCAAATCATTCAAATACGCCGAGCCAAAACCTAGATTTTGAAGTTCAGGAAATAAAAAAACAACCCCAGCCAAAACTAAGCCGGCTCAAATTAAGTTTACCTTCAATATCTTTGCCTCAAATGAACTTTAAAATGCCGAAGCTAAGCTTTCCGGAAATAAAGCTCGGCAATATTGTTTTACCGGCTTATGGCCTGAAATCAATTGCGATTTTCATCTTGTTTTGCTTAATTTTTGTAACTCCATTCAATCTCTACTCAAATTATCAAAAATTGCAGGGCAAAAAAAATGATGTGCTTGCCAAAACAGCTGAAGCTATTTTACATCTGACCACCTCGACCAAGGCCGCATCTGCCCGTGACTTGCATTACACCCAATATGAGTTGCAGCAATCCGCAAACAGCTTCAAAGAGGCGCAACAAGAACTGACTGATGTAAATATCATTCTGAAAAATTTAATTAAACTTGAACCAACGGCCAGCAAACAATACCAAACGGCTCAAAACCTGATCAACGCCGGGGAAAAATTATCCCAAAGCGCTGCCTTACTTACCGAAACCATTGATAAAATTGAAATTTCTAAAGATACCGGTAATTTAAACCTAAACGATAATTTATTAAAGCTGAAAGACGCCCTAAATTTAGTACTGCCAGATTTGCAGTCAGCTAACCAGGATCTGGAGACGATCTACCTGGAAGAAATTCCCACAGTCTATCAGGAAAAAATAGTAATATTACAAAAAACCATACCGTTGTTAACCAGAAGTGTAGAAACTTATATCAATGCCGCTGATTTATTGGTCCAGATGCTAGGCCAGGAAAATCCTAAGCGATACTTGCTGCTTTTTCAGAATAATAATGAAATAAGGCCAACCGGCGGTTTTATTGGCAGCTATGCCTTAGTTGATATTGACCGCGGTAATATTAAAAATATAGAAATACCCGGCGGCGGTCCTTATGATCTTAAAGCTAATTTAAAAATTAACCTGGAATCGCCACGGCCGCTTCATATTATGAACCCGCGCTGGGAATTTCAGGATGGCAATTGGTTTGCCGACTTGCCTGACTCCGCCATCAAGCTGATGTATCTTTATGAAAAAAGCGGCGGTCCGACAGTTGACGGTATAATTTTCATTAATGCTTCCTTGGCTGAAAAAATTCTGGAAGTAACCGGGCCGGTTGATCTGCCGAAGTATAACCTGCAAATTACAGCGGATAATTTTTTTAATGAAATTCAGCAGAATGTGGAATTAGATTATGACAAAGAAGCTAATAAGCCCAAACAAATTATTGCGGATTTAGCGCCGATTTTAATTAACCGCCTCTTGAATTCCACACCTAAAAACTTTGCCGCCCTATTTGATCTTTTACTTTCTTCCTTAAATCAAAAGGAACTTCAGTTTTATTTTTCCGACCCCAGCCTTGAGAATATTGTCAATGATTATAATTGGGGCGGTCAGCTCAAAAATACTGACAATGATTATTTGGCGATAGTCAGTACCAATATTGCCGGCGAAAAAACCGACGCTAAAATTCAACAATTGGCAAATCTAAGTGTAAAAATAAATGAAGATGGCACAATAACCAATACTTTAAAAATCACCAGGACTCATCTTGGCCTTGAAGGTGAAAAATTTTACGGTGTTCCCAATGTTGATTACTTAAGAATTTATGTGCCGAATGGCAGTGAATTAATCTCAGCCGAAGGTTTTGAGCCTATCCCGCCTGAATTATTCATAGAAGCAGAGCCTGAAATTTATACCAAAGACAAAGATTATACAGCCATTGAACAAAGTAAAAAGATAGATCCCTTGAGCCAGACGGAAATATTTACCGAAAGCGATAAAACCGTCTTTGCCAATTGGCTTAAAACAAACCCGGGCGAAACCAAATCAGTAATTATCCAATATAAACTACCCTTTACCCTCAACTTGTCCGGTGAAAAATTAAAAACGGCCAGCCAAACAGGGATTAAAGAATATATCGGCAAATTATTGAAACCGAAAGAAGAAATAAATACCACCGAAACGTATTCCTTGCTCTGGCAAAAACAATCAGGACGCCGTAACTTTTTAGTCAATGCGGAAATTGTTTTTCCCAGAGATTTAAGCTATCAATTAATTTACCCGGCAGACTTGCAGCAGAAAAATAATGACTTTACGTATACTTCTCCGCTAAATTCCGATCAATTTTTATCAATCCTCTTTAAACCGTAATATTCTTAATACGGGTCAATTTATGATAAGTCAGGACAACGAAAAATCAAACGGCTCAAAAGGAGATAAAAGGAAGTTAAGTGCTTTGGTCAGTCTTTATAAAAAAGAGCATCCGACTGTCCAGGAAGAAAAGGAAAAAGACAAAGAAATAGATAAGGAGCTCAAAAGCATCTATAAAGACAAAAAGGGCA
This sequence comes from Candidatus Parcubacteria bacterium, assembly GCA_026395755.1. Lineage (GTDB taxonomy): Bacteria > Patescibacteriota > Patescibacteriia > CAIXNZ01 > CAIXNZ01 > JAPLYC01. The sequence continues at coordinate 5,723 of JAPLYC010000100.1, forward strand.
ATATGCCCAACCTGACCAAGCTTGATATTATTCCGAAAAATCGCGCCCGCAATCTGATTCTAATTAGTTTCAGTGTCTTATCAATTATTTTAATCGCTTCCCTGCTTGGCTTTTTTGTTTTTAGACCCCAGCCAAAATTTGGCGGTGATAAAATTAATCTGGAAATCAAAGCGCCTTTCAATGTCTCTGCCGGTGAAAAGGTCAATTATCAAATTCGCTTAACCAATAATGAAGAGGTTAGTCTAACTAAATCCCGCTTAACGGTTTACCTGCCCGCTGGTTATATTTTTAATAATTCAAATCTGCCGGCCGCGGCCAATACTGAACAGAATGCAACAATTACCAGCATTAAAACCTGGGATATAGGAGATTTATTTATTGGTCAAAATAAAATTTTGGACATTAACGGTAATCTAATCGGCCCGATGAATTCCCGGCAAGTTATCTCCGCTACCTTGAGCTATATTCCCGCTAATTTCAGTTCGGAATTTCAAAAAAATCTCAACTTTACCACTGAAATTAATGACAGCCTGCTGGCTTTAAATCCCGAATACACGACTCAAGTCGCTGACAATGAATTGACTGAAATTAAGGTTAAAATTAGTAACAAATCACAAGATACGCCTATTATCAATTTCCAGCTGGAACTGGATTTCCCACCGGAATTTAATCTTTATTCTTCCCAATTATTAAATAAGGATCAAAAAGCCAGCCCCGTAAAAATAGACAAAAATAGCAAGGCGGAAACTTCTCCCAAATTAATTGATGTGACCAGCCTGCTGCCCCAGGAAGAAAAAACCGTCATCTATTACGGCAAATTTACGGTTACTGAAAGCCAGAATATTAAATTAGCTCTCTTGAGTAAGCTTAAGGGACCGGCCGAGGAATATTTTTCGCAAAAAGATGCCGAATTAAATTTTGAAATTGTTAAGGGCGATTTGCTCACCAATCTGATTCTCCAGGGCTCCAACCAAAATAAGCCCTTGACCTTGGGCGAAAATTTAAATTATTTATTAAGTATTGAAAATAAAAGTAAAAAAGTCCTGGGAGATATCAAAGTACGCGCAGTTTTAGATTCAGTATTTTTAGACTGGCCAAGCTTAAATGATAAAAATAAAGGCATGACTGAAGACAATCAGATCCTTTGGACCAATCAACAAATTCCCGGGTTGGCCTTGCTGCTGCCGGAAGAAGAAGTAACCATCTCCTTTCAGATAAAACTAAAAAATCTTCAGGACGTCAAAAATTTTCAACCCGAAGACTTATTGGTCAAAAGCTTTTTTGAAGCACAAATCAACAAAATCAATAATGCCGATACCCAGCTGATAAGCCAAAGTAATACAATTACCAATGAATTCAATACCAACCTGGGATTGTCAGCAGAAGGCCGCTATTTTGGGACCAATAGTGAAACACTTGGTTCTGGTCCCCTGCCGCCTATTGTCGGCCAGAAAACAACCTACAAAATTTTCTGGAAACTGACCAATTCTCTGCATGAAATTTCCAATATAGAAATAAAAGCCAAAATGCCCGGCTATATGAATTATGAAGATCAGAATAATATTTCCACCGGTAATATCTATAAAAACCAAGACAACGAAATAGTCTGGCAAATAGCCCGCATTCCCAATACTATCAATCAGGCTACGGCTGAATTTGCTATTTCTCTGACACCGCAAAGCCAGGATGTCTCTAAAATACTGACCTTACTGCAGGATGTAACCGTTACAACGACTGACAGCCAAACTAAAGGTCAAATTACTCTTACTCAACCAGGCTTAACCACAAATTTGGACTCTGACCCCCTGGGCAAAGGCAAGGGGCTGATACAAGCAGAATAGAAATAAAAAAAACATCCCGCGATGCGGGATGTTTTTTTATTTTAAGTCCTTTTCAATACTATCAAGGCCTAAATCCCAGAGATCTTTCCCTCGTTTCCATAATTTCCAACCGCCTTTCCAATTTTTATTCCAAATTTGATCATCTTTCAATTGCCCTTCAAAGGGAAGGGAATCAGATGATGAAGGATCAAGCCTGTACCATTTATTGCCTATTTTAACTTCAACTATTGAATGTGTGTCCTTATTATCTAGAGTTCTGAGCTTAACTAAAAATCCATCCAAGCCAGCCGCCTTACAAAGTGCTAAAAAGACGATTGCCAAATCAGAACAAGCTTTACCTTTATACACATATTTATCGTTCAAAATTTCAGATGCTGTTCTTTTCCATTGTATGCTATCAGCATGTTTTTTCGTTTTATTGTTATAAGGTCGGAATTTTAATGATTTTAAAATATAAGTCTTGAGATCAACCAAATCTTGCCGATCATCAATCTTTCTATTTCCTAAAAAATCACGAATAGTCTGATCTGTTTTGATTTGTGATTTAGTCTGCATAGCTGTACTATTTTTTTATAAAATATCGCTTTAAAAATTTATATACTCCATACCAGCCTTTGTTGACCGGCAATTCCCATGTTCCGCTATAATCGACCTCAAATCCGCCAAAACCCTTCTTAAACCTAGTTACCCCCGGCCATTTATTTTCATCGATACCCCAAAAGTCATAATATTTGTAGCCCTGTGACTTGGCCATCTTGATCTGCTCCCATTGTAAGAGATGGGGCGCCATAATATTTTTATCTTCTGGACTTGAACCGCCATGCAAATATGTCATGGTATCACCATAATATATCATCATATTGGCGCAAAGAATCTTACCTTCATATTCAGCAAAATAAATTTTGGAAATATGATCCAGATATAATTTTTGATAATAATTGCGACTATGTAGGCCTTTATCCTTACGACGATAAGTATCTAAAAGCAGGTCATAAAATTTAACAAACTGTTCTTCTCTGCTTTCAAGTAACTTAACTCTTTTTTTGTCAGCCAAGCGAATGTTATAACGCGTCTTTTGATGCATTTGAGCCAATAATTCCTCTTCGCTCAAACTCAAATCCAGCATCAGAGTCTTAGTCGGCTGAACTTGTTTAGTTTGGGCAAATCCCAAAACAGCTAGATCTTGTTTAACCGGCTCCACCCGGATAAACAAACTTTTTTCTTGACCCGCCAATTCTTTTAAAACATCTACTTTGCTTTGAGTCAATTCAACCCTAGTCCTGGGTATATATAAATAATTCCAGCCCAAAGGCAAAGGCATCTTAATCACCAAAATATATTCTTCTTCAATTTCCAACCGCCAAATCTGGCGTCCCAAACGCTTTTGAAATTCACCCCATTCCCAGGACTGCAAAAACTGAGCTTGCGATTGCGAGCTCATTTTTTGTTCCCATTGTTCTTTAGTTGTAATTCCCTTTAGTTTCATATATCGCGTTCATCCGTAGGCGCGACAACGTTGTCGCGCCTACGGATGGTAATTTATCTTCCCAGTATTTTTAAACACAATTTCAATTTTTCATCGGCTCCCAATTCCTTATCTACTTGACGCAATGCACTCCGAGCCTGTTCAGCTGAATAACCCAAACCAATCAAGCCTTCAATTACATCAGCATCATCATTGGCTTTGCCTCCTTTGGATGCAGGGGCAACCTTGCCTTTATATTTGCCCTTTAATTCAAGGACTATTCTTTCGGCGGTCTTGGCGCCAATGCCGGAAACCTTGGTCAAAACCGAGACATCATCATTAATTACTGCGGTCTCAATTTCATCAATCGTTGCCGCTGATAAAACGCCCAAAGCTGTCTTAGGGCCAATACCAGAAACCCCTATTAATTTCTCAAATAATTCCATTTGTTCGCGATTATCAAACCCAAATAAATCCAAAACATCCTCGCGCACATGCTGATGAGTAAATACTTCAATTTCCTTACCGACATTTACGGAATTTAAAAGACTTTCAGTTACAAACACTTTGTAGCCAAGGTCATTAACAAGAACCTCAATATAATTCTGACCGACGTATTGAATTGTTCCTTTTAAGTATGAAATCATATGTTTTAATTATATTATTTCTGAACAAAAACGGCCGTTCTTGTCACCCTGAGCATAGTCGAATGGGTAGCGCAGTCGGTGTCTATGGTTCGACTAAGCTCACCATGACACAAGAACAGCCGTTTTCGCTCATTCCAATCACCAACGCCCAATATCCAAAACTTCATACGTCGGCCTTCAGACTTCGGCCTTCTTCAATATTTTCTTCCTTAAAATCGTCATTACCGGTATCTCTTTCCTCAATTGTACCAAAATTGCCTTATCTTGTCCCCCATGCACTTCGTCAACGTATTTTTTCTTGTCAATATCATACATTTTCGGAAGAACCATGACAAAATTTTCTTCTTGCGGCACAATAAACTCAATTTTGTCACCAACATTGACTACATTATGAATTTTTATCTCATATTCCCAATTACCTTTGCCTAAATCTTTACGACCCAAAATTTCTCCGCAGAATTCCAGGTCCGGTCTGACATAGGGCGCATCATACTTCTGCATTTTTAATTTTTCCGTCCCGAAATAAAAACCAGTCGTAAATTCCCTATTAGATATCTTATTTAATTCCTTAAATAATTTCTCAACCTCTACTTTTCGCCTGTCCACCGTAGCTTTAGAGAAGGCGGGTACTTTCGTAGGCTTTCGTAATTTCGTAAGATCAATGGCTTCCCTGTAAACTTTAACCACATTCGCTAAATACGAAATACTCTTAGTCCTGCCTTCAATTTTAAAATGCTTAACCCCTGCCTTAACCAAATCCGGTAAATACTTGATCATGCAAATATCCTTGGAACTCAAAATATAAGTGCCGTTTTTATCCTCTTCAACCGGCAAATACTGACCAGGTCTGGTCGCTTCTTCCATATATAATTTATAAGCCCAACGGCAAGGATGAGAGCAATCGCCCAAGTTGGCACTGCGGTTATTATAATAGGCTGAAAGCAAACAACGGCCGGAATAGGAAATGCACATGGCGCCATGGACAAAAGCTTCTAATTCTAAACCTGGAACCTTTTTATGTATTTCCGCTATTTCCTTTAAACTTAATTCCCGGGCCAAAATCAGACGCTTAATTCCCTGCTGATGCCAAAACTTGGCTGCCTGCCAGTTGGTGCAATTGGCCTGGGTTGATAAATGCAGATCAATTTTTTTCAAATATTTTTTAGCCATAGCCAAAACCCCCGGGTCGGAAATAATGACTGCATCGGGACGAATATTATTAAGCTGCTTTAAGGCCTGTTCCAGCTTGGGCAAATGGTAATTATGCGCGTAAATATTAACAGTCACATAGACCTTTTTACCGCGATTATGAGCATATTTTACAGCTTCTTTGAGCTTAGCCGGCGTAAAATCATTGACCCGCGCCCTTAGGCTAAAATCAGGCAAACCCAGATAAACCGAGTCTGCCCCAAAAGCAATTGCGTATTTAATTTTAGCGAAATTTCCAGCTGGAGCCAATAATTCCATATGGCTTGACAATTATTATGATTTAATCTACTATGTAGTTATCCCCTTGAATTTGACTATATAGGAGGTAAAAATGATCGATAATAAGCTGACGGGGAAAAAATCAAAAAGGTTCTTTAAGAGAAAAGAAAAATTAATTTTATTGGGCATATTTGAACATCCTGAGCATGGAATTTTACTGATTGAAACTCCATATGGCCAGCTGCAGCTTCCCGGAGGAAAATTTCTGAGATCCGCAATCGGCACTGATCCTGAAGGACAAACGACCCGTGAAACAATGAAATTGCAGAGAAGGATTTTCGAAAAAAGCGGTCTCTTGCTCCAGGTTGAAGGCTGTTATGATAGCTATCTGAATGGCCGGCAAAAAGCCCTGATAAAAGTTTTTCTCTTGACTCAAAATTCAATTCCTCTCAATGAACAGCCCTGGCAAAGAGATCTGGATTATCGAGCCATTTATGTTACTGCTGATCCTGATACGATTACCAATTTACCCAATTTGTCATCCAGGGACAAGCATATCATTATCGACTATATGGCCCAGGCTCAAATCAAAGTAAGAGGATCTTTCTGCGCTGTTAAAAACATCAGCAGCTTATAATATCAAATAGCGCTTCCCGCTTGGTGGGGGCGCTTTTTTTATTTTAATAATTCCACTAAAAGATGAACGCCAAAACCTGTTGCCCCGACATTTAGCCAGCTTTTACTGTTATCTGACCAGGCTACGCCGGCAATATCAAGATGCGCCCAGGGATAGCTGACAAATTCCTTTAAAAAAGCCGCAGCCGTAATAGCGCCTCCCAAACGCGTAGTGGCCAGATTGCGAATATCAGCGATTTTACTTTTAATTAGTTCTGAATATTCCTCATCCAAAGGCAGGGGCCAAACCAATTCATCAATTGCGGTACCGACTTTATCTATCTTATTAATTACAGCCTGATTATTCCCAAATAAACCGGCTCTGAATGTTCCCAAGGCCACCATGCAGGCGCCGGTTAAAGTTGCCAGATCAACCACATATTCCGGTTTATATTTATCCGCATAGCTTAAGGCATCGGCCAGAATTATACGTCCTTCAGCGTCGGTATTTAAAACTTCTATAGTCTTATGGTTGGCTGCCATTAAAATATCACCTGGCTTATACGCATTGCCGGAGGGCATATTTTCACAGGCGGGAATTAATCCAACTACATTAGCTTTTAAGCCTAATTCGCAAATCGCTTTCAGCGCGCCCAAAACCGCGCCGCCTCCTGCCATATCCATTTTCATTTCATCCATATTCTCACCCGGCTTTAAAGAAATACCGCCGGAATCAAAGGTAATGGTTTTACCCACAAAAACCTTAGGCTTAGCGCCTTTCTTACCGTTCAAATATTCCAAAACAATAAATTGCGGCTCATGCTGTGAACCGGCGGAAACGCCTAAAAGTCCGCCCATGCCCAGCTTAATCATTTCTGATTGCGTCAGAATTTTAACCTTCAAATTTTTATGTCGTTTCCCCAATTCCATGGCTTCAGCAGCAAAATACTTAGGGGTAATTTTATTAGCCGGATGATTGACCAAATCGCGGGTATAATTTATAGCCTGTCCAACAATTTCCATTTCTTCAATAACTTTTTTTAATTTATCGGAAGAATTTAAATTTATAAAATTAACTTCCTTAATAAAGCTAGCTTCTTTGCCCTTACTTTGGTAGGCAATAAACTTATAATTGGCTAAATTGAAATATTTAACCAGCATGGTCATTAATTCCTCAAACTTTTCCTTATTCCCCAAACCAACCAAAATCAAGCGTTCCAACTTTTTACCGTCCATTAAAGGATAAGTAAAGACCTCCCCATCACTAGCCTGAAATTCCTTATTGCTAATAATTTGCTTTAAAATCTTATCGTGTTCCGGGGAATTAAATTTGATTTCCTTCTCAAACGCAAAATAAACAGTGTTCAGGCTGGACTTTTGTTTGTTTATGGTGAAGTTAATGGTCATATGCTAAAACACAGAAATATTTTCACTGAAAACACTGAAATTATTTGATTCTGTGTTTTCTGTGAATTTCAATCAGTGGTTAAGTTTTTCTATTTAATTATACTTATTTTAATTTTCTCCCCGTTTATTCCCAGATCTACATTACCAGACCCTTCACTTAACGTCTTAATCAAAGTTGCGGTTTTAATTTCTTCATTAAATTTGGCCAAAGTATCTTTCAGTTCCTTGGACTCAGTGCTATAAACAACTTCAACCATGTCACCAATGGACAGCCCCAGTTCTTTTCTCTGAGCATTAATTTGGCGGATCAATTCCCGGGCATTGCCTTCAAGCTTCAAATCTTCAGTCATCGCAACATCCAGACAGACCTTATAATTTTCATCGGCCCCGACTTTCAAATCATCACCAATTGGCAATTTATCAATCACCACAATTTCCTTTACATTTACTTCGTCTTTAATCAAATAAAATAATTCCTCGGGCAAGGATTTTTTTGTAATATACAATTTACTTAACGGCTGGCGCACTTTAAAACCGGCGCCTGCTCTGACTGCCAGGGCCTGCTCAATAATTTTACGTGCAGTTTCCATTTGTTCCAAAAGCTTCTTGTCAATCAAATCTGCTGATACCTGCGGCCAATCTTCCAAATGCACGCTTTCCTTGATGCTCCCCAACTTTCCGTATAATTCTTCGGCAATAAACGGCATAAATGGCGCGCAGAGCTTGGTTAAATTCACTAAAACATAATGAATTGTCGCCAACGCCTGTTTTTTATCAACTATATTTTCGCCTTTAAAGCGATCCCGGCTGCGGCGCAAATACCAGGTTGATAGCTCATTGATAAAATCCATTAGCGGCCGAGCAGCGCGCGTCAAATCAAAATTATCCATTTGCTCAGTCACTTCCTTTATCAATATTGTCAATTTTGCCACGATCCATTGGTCTAAAATATTCTGCAAATCACGAGGCTTTAACTCTTTATCAAAATCTGTGCTGGTTTCATAAAGCGCAAAAAAACTGTAAATATTATTAAGCAGCATTACGGTTTTGCGCATAGCTTCCTCTACCAGCCGGTCGGAAAAACGATAATCTTCGCCAACCGGAGATGAAGTCAATAAGAAGAAACGGACAGCATCAACGCCAACTTTATCAAACAAAATATTGGGTTCAGTATAATTTTTAAAGCGCTTGGATAATTTCTTACCATCTTCAGCCAAAATTAAGCCGTTGACAATGACATTTTTAAATGCCGGTTCCTTAAATAAGGCCGTAGCCAAAACATGCAAGGTATAAAACCAACCGCGTGTCTGATCCAGACCTTCGGCAATAAAATCAGCGGGAAAGCCTGCTTCAAATTTCTCTTTATTTTCAAATGGATAATGATATTGAGCATAAGGCATGGAACCGGATTCAAACCAGCAGTCAAAAACTTCTTCAATACGGTTCATTTGCCCGCCGCAAGAGCATTTGAAATGAACTTCGTCGATATAGGGACGGTGTAAATCTTTGATTTCAGAATTTTCAAGTTCTTCCCAGGAGCCGATAACTTTGATCTTGTTACATTTAACACACTGCCAGACCGGAATCGGCGCGCCCCAGAAACGATTTCTGGAAATATTCCAGTCACGAGCGCCTTCCAGCCATTTACCAAAACGGCCTTCTTTCAAATGTCCCGGTACCCAGCGAATCCCTTTATGTTTTTTCCCGTTGGGATCTTTCAGCTCTTTACTCTCATTGTTTTTAATCAATAGATTCTGAATTTTAGTTACTGTTACATACCAGGCATCCAATGCGTAGTATATTAGGGGACTGTCACAACGCCAGCAAAACGGATATTCATGTTCAATCGTCTCTTTGGGATCGGATATTAAGATATTTTGTTCCTTTAAATCCGCCATAATTTTGCTATCGGCGGTTTTAACAAAAAGTCCGGCATAATCCGTCACTTCTGGCTTAAATTTTCCTTCCAAATCAATAGTCATTAACGTCGGCAAATCATATTTTTTCCCTACTTCCATATCATCTACGCCAAAAGCCGGCGCAATATGTACAATGCCCGTACCGTCATCAGTGGACACAAAATCAGCAGGAATTAAATAATAAGCTTTTTGTTTAAGTTTACCCTGATAATATTTAAATACCGGCTCATATTCCCAATCAAGCAAATCTTTACCCTGGTAATATTCCACATATTCAAAATTATCAAAATATTTCTGAATTACTTCGAGACGCGATTTGGCTAAAATTAAAAATTCATTATTTACTTTAATTTTCACATATTCAATCCTAGGTCCAACTGCCAACGCGACATTAGACGGTAAAGTCCAGGGGGTAGTTGTCCAAACCAGAAAGTAAGTATTATCCTGACCCTTAATTTTAACTTTAAAGTAAATAGATGGATCTTTGGCCTTGGCATAGCCCTGGTTAACTTCAAAATTAGCCAGAGGCGTACCGCAACGGGTGCAATATGGAGTGACCCGGTAATCTTTATACACCAAACCTTTATTATAAAGCTCTTTAAATGCCCACCAGACACTTTCAATATAATCATTATTTAAAGTTGCGTATTCATTGGCATAGCTGGCCCAACGTCCGATACGGCGAAAAATCTCTTTCCATTCATCAACGCAGGTGAAAACCGAAGCCCGGCAAGCATTATTAAAAACTTTAATGCTTTTATATTCATCATCCGCCAAAGCCAAAATATCTTTTTTGGATTTAAGCTTTAGCTGTTTTTCAATCATATTTTCCACGGGTAATCCATGACAATCCCAGCCAACACTACGTTCCACTTTATAACCGCGCATAGTCCAGTAACGCGTAACCGTATCTTTCAATGTCGAAGCTAAGACATGTCCATAATGCGGGGAGCCTGACGCAAAGGGCGGTCCGTCATAGAAACTGAAAACAGGAGCGCCTTCACGCTGTTTAATAGATTTTTCAAAAATCTGATTTTCTTCCCAAAATTTAATTACCTTTTCTTCGTTTTGGGCAATTTGACTCTTGTTTTCTGCCATATATATGATCATTAATATTTATTAGTAATATCCTTATTTTAGCTAAAATTCCGCCACTTGTCAAAAACATTAATTACTCAAATTCACTCGTTTTTGCTATACTTAAACTAAATATACTTATATCGTATATCTTAAATCTTAAATCTATAACTATGGACGTACAACCAACAACGCCTAAAAGCGTTAACCTAATGAAAAAAATAATCTGGGGGGTTTTAATTGCCCTGGGTATTATTGTTGTCCTTTATATCTTAGCAGTAATTTACAGCAGCTTCCGCGGATCTAGCGTTTCAACTTCAAACTACTATGGTGAAACTGGGATGGAATCTGGTTTTGCACAAGAAGTAGGCTTAGGGACCACAGCCTCACTCGGAGATATGTTTTCAGCACCAAAGTTAATGCGTGATGAAGCAGTTACCCCTCCGACAGCCCCAATACCTACAGCGCCAATAGATCAAAAGATTATAAAGAACGGCAGTTTAGATATTACGGTTGATGAAGTTGAACAAATAGTCAGTAAAATCACCAATGAAACGTCAGCTCTGTCAGGCTTTGTGCAAAACTCCAGTGTCACCGAGGGAAGAAACGGCCAAAAATATGCCTCTTTAGTAATACGCGTTCCTGTTAAAAATTTTGATACTGCAATTAGCCGTATCAAGGGTATGGCCAAAGTGGTAAATCGCGAAGACGTAAATGGGCGCGAAGTAACCGAAGAATATGTTGATTTGCAGGCCAGTTTAACTCATAACCTGGCGGTGGAAGCTCAATATTTAGAATTATTAAAACGCGCCCAGAAAGTCGAGGAAATAATTGCTGTCAGAGAAAAGCTTGATCAGGTTCAGGCTGAAATTGAATCTTTAAAAGGCCGCATGAGATATCTGGACAATCAGACTGAAATGTCCACTATCAGCATAAGTATTACCAGTGAAATCAAAATAACTTTACCTGCTGACAAATGGCAGCCATGGGAAATAGTCAAAGAGGCTGTAAAAAAATTAATTGTCAGTATGCAAAATTTTGTTAACTTTATCATTGTCCTGGCCTTTGGCTTAATAGCCCTAATTCCGTATCTAATTCTTATTCTAATTGTCTTCCTGATTGCTAAATTGATTTACAAAAAATACAAAAAGCCTGCAAAAAATCTGTAATTATAACCCGGATAAAAAGAAGTCCTTACGTTAAGGACTTCTTTTCTTTTTATCAAAACTAATGATATACTAGATATATAAATAGTAATTATTTATAGCTATGACGGAAGCTGATATTAAACAAAAGGCCTTGCAGATCAGGCAAATTTATCTGGATTGGCAAGATCAGCAAACACTGCTTAAAGCCGAACAGGATTTGATAATTCAGAATTTAATTAAGGATCTCGAGAATTACAAGATAGAAGATATTAAAAAAATAATTGCCTCCCAATGAATACTGTTTCAGACAATAATAAGAGGGAAAAAATGCCCCAGCCGGAAGCAGTTGAGGGCAAGGTTGGAATTGAGAAAAAAGGCACATTATCAGAGCGTTTTCCTCAATATGCTGACAAAACATTAAAATCAATTACTGCGACAACCGAGGCAACGCTGGAGGGAGGCGCAGCCAAATTAAAAGGTACCGGTTCAATTGGTTATTCAGTGGATCAAATTAGAAAATTCATGCAAGAAAAAGGCATAGATACACAGCTTCTGGAAGTAGCCAATCGAATAAAAGAACAAGCTAAGCTTTCCAAAGATAAAATTCAGGAAGTCTCGGCCAGCGAAAGTGCTGAAAGCCAAGCTGAAAAAGAGAAAACCATGGAAAAATTTCAGGCCAAACGCGGCGGGATGATAAAGGATATTTTAACTTCGGAAATTGTTAGTTCCGGCCTTGATTTAGTGCCCTTTGCCGGTGGTGGTAAAATGCTGGTCGAATCAATTGCCGGCGGAACTTTATCAGGCCAGCAAATGACAGGGAAAGAAAGGATAATCCATGGAGCCCTTGGCGCAGGCAGTTTAGTAATAGATTTTATCGGCATCGGAGAAATAGAAAAAGGAGGTCTGCTTGTAGGCAAAGGTATTGTCTTAGTCGAAAAAGCCGGAAGTAAATTAGCTCAAAAAGGCATAATTAAAGGCGCTAAAATTTTTGAAACTACGGCTAAATTCATGGCCAAGAATCCCCAGCTTGTTGAAAAAGCGGAATTATTTGCTGAAGCACAAATAAAGAAACAAGCTAAAAATATTACGAAACAACGTGGCAAACCACGTAAAGCTGCTTAAAACATATGGAAAAAACCGAAATTACCAATTTAATTATCGAATTGATTAACCTTGGGGAAGACAAGGATGAATTAAATTACTGGCTGGAAATTTTTGACGACTTACCTGAAGACAAGCAGGCCTTGCTTTATGTTAATTTGATGGAAGAACTTGAGGCATTAAAATAAAAAAAGCCTATATATCAGGATATTTTTAATTGACACAAATCTAAACAATTGCTATACTATAATCAATCCTGTTAAGGGATTTTTTATTTATTTGGATCTTCTCCCTGGCAAATAAGCCTAGGGGGCCTGCCCCGTTAGAAGTTTAGTGGTTATTTAGTCTTATTGGTTGATTGTAGATTTGCATAATAAACGGCTTGTTGATTGATTGCACTGTACTTCTAACGGGGCCGGTAGCTCACCTGGTAGAGCGCCTCGTTTGCACCGAGGAGGTAGCGGGTTCGAGTCCTGTCCGGTCCACAATAACAAAACGAGCCATAATAGTGGTTCGTTTTTGTTTAATAGAAATTTGATAAATTTGGCTTGACACAATTCCTCAAATCTGCTAAATATTAATCATTCTACGTATTAAAGACAAAAAGGAGGAGAAACATGTTCGCAATACTGGATTGCATAGAGAACGGCCAAAAAAAGAAACTCTGTTTTGCTTCCATTGAAGACGCACAAAGGTTTAAAGCATTCGTCAACACTTACATGGAGGAAAGTGGGGCTGGAAATGGCTATAATGCTTATTGGGTAATGTTCGATACAAAAATCGTGGAAGTCTCTGAAATTATGGATGACTTTTGCACAATATTGAACAATGACCTAATTGTTCATATGCTGCAAGCCGTTATCCACTCGAGAACTGCTGGAGTTGGGAACAGCCAAGGTATTATTTTCAATATATCCGAGCTGCCACCGAGACAGCGACCTGCTAAAGATGATATGTTCCGGACATTATACTCACAGGGAGCAACAGAAAAAATTGAAGGGCGAATCATCGAGGATAATGGTGAAACCTTCAAGGTCATAAACTGCTATGACATAGATGACAAAGGCAAACCCAAAAAGAATGCCAAAATCATCACAATCCCTGCCTCCCATGCCATGAAAATAAACGATTGGCAAAAGGAGCATCGCAGCAGATAACCAACAAAAAACGGGAAAAACTTATGTTTATTCCCGTTTTATTTTTATTCAAAAAATATTTTAAATTAATTTCGCCTGCTCAAAACCTTTTCGTTCCTTATCGTTAAAAATTTTGGCCGTGCCAAAAATCCCATCATAACCCGGCTCAATAAATAACTTACCCTCGCGCACTCGTTTGATTCCTTCAGCGATAATCGGATCAGTAATTTTTTTTAATTCCTCAATACTTAAATCTAGCAAAGCCGTAAATTCTGAGCCAGCTTTTTTGATAATATTAAAATATTCAGCTTGAACTTTTTTAGAACCCTTACCAAGATCAAACGCTTCAGCAATGATTTCCTGCAAAGGAACTAAACTTTTAAAAGGTATGTGAGCATCCAATTCACCCTTGTCCCGATCAGCTATTTCCGCCACGCGATTTAAAACGCCGATTGTCATGGGCTTTTTGCAAACTGGGCAAATGCCTTTATTTTTTTTCGTCTGTTCCGGATCCATGACCACTTTGCAAGTGGCATGGCCGTCTAAATGATATTTGCCTTCCTCGGGAAAAAATTCAATGGTGTATAAAAACTTTTTCTTATCTTGATTTTTTAAAGTGTTATAAATTTCATCGTAACTAATATTATCAAAAACAAACACATTGGCTTCTCTGCCAAGATTAGCCAAAGAATGAGCATCAGAATTGGAGACTAAAACTATTTTATCCAAAGCTGACAGGCGCCAGTTCATCGGCGGGTCGCTGGATAAGCCGGTTTCAATAGCATAAATATTTTTTGCATACTCGCCAAAACATTCTTCAATGGAGTCAAAGCCTGATTTGGAGCCAAAAATGGAAAACCATGGTGTCCAGGCATGAGCAGGAATAATTATAGCTTTGGGATTTATTTCCAAACTTATTCGTGCCAAATCTTTCGCTGACAATCCAATAATCGGCCGACCATCTGATTTTA
>JAPLYC010000054.1 GCA_026395755.1 Candidatus Parcubacteria bacterium
ATTTGTTGGTTTGTTGTTTTCATATACTTAAATTTTACTAAGATAATCGGTTTATGTAAATAGTTGGATTAAAGATGGCCCTGAACCAATCCCGCGTAGTGGGATGGTTCAGGGCTTGTTTAGCTGCCCCAGCCGCGCGTCGGCTGATTGCTGGGGCACACTGGATTGCTGCAGACCATTTTATCACTGCAGCCAAACCCTGGGCTTGATTTGGGTATCATAGGGTGGTTACAGCGCGGGCAAGTTACTTTGCCCAGTTTGGGTTGTTTTTCCTTTTTTTGTTGTTCTGACATTTTTACCTCCTCAAAATGTTGGTTTGTAAAAATTAAAAAGTCCCAGGCTGTAAAGCTCTGGGAATTTTTACAATGATAATTAAAAATCCGGCTTTACAGCGAGTTGCGTAAAGTCCAAGGCCAGATGTTTTGTGATAGGATATTAATTCTCATGATTGTATTGTAGTATAATTTCGAATATTGTTCAAGTTCATACTAAACTCCGGAATTGGGAATTAGGGAATTAGCCTTTGTCAACCGAAGCTCCCGAGGAGCGAAGGTTGAGAATTAGATATTGGTGGTTATTTTTAAAAATTTTGACAAAGAAAAAAGGGCCTAGCTTAAAAGCCATGGCCCTTTATTGGTTAAAGTTTAGTGCTTGGTATAATCCAGCGGGAACTGGTCCTGATTGTTCGCATCAAGCCAGCCGTCATTGTCAGAGTCAGTACCCTGACAAAGAGTTCCTGTACGGGCACCAGCGGCATTGTAGATCGGGTTACTGGCGTTGAAAGCCTGATCCGGGTTATACACCCAGATACAGTTGTCTTGGCTGTTGGGGATGTGATCACCGTCAGTATCAGCGACGATACCGGCGTCGATGTCCACGCTGTTGCCAGTGACAGGGTTAACACCCTGGGTCAGATCGCACCGGAAATTACCTCCTCGCTGTCCGTTGTCGACCGTGTTACAGTCGAGCAACAGAGCACCGTCGTTGGTGTTGCATTGCGGGAGATAGTAAACCTCGAGAGTACCTATACCGCGCCCGATACCACTCTGCACGGTGCCGGTATTGTCCTGGTATGGGAACCAGTTCAGACAACCATCCTGGTTGCAGATTTCCGGCAAGAAGTTAATGGCGAAGTCGAACCACGTGCGTTGCAGTGCCAAGGGGCTTAAAATTCCTTTGGCCGTGACTTCGTGCGCATTGTGGTATACCCACATTTGAGGGAAACTGTCGGGAAGGGGCGGGTTATTGAAAAACCCGTTGCCGTAAATCGACCCATCGTAGTTTCCGGTAGCAAATGCGAAGTAAATCTCCGTACACGGTCCCTGGACAGTACCAGTGACCACCCCGACAGTAATCGAGGCGCTGCCAGTATGTCCGTTGGCCGCGTAAGCGGTAGCGGTAATCGTGTGATTCCCGGTCGTCGCCAAGGTCACGCTGCAGGAATACGGCGCAGCCGAATCCGTGCAGGTGGCAGTGGTGCTGTTGTCGACATAGAATGAAACCATGTTAATGCTCGCCGCGGTGTAAACCACGGTGGCATCAACGTTGAAGGCAACATTCTGTGTCTCGGTCGCGTTGTTCGCGGGATTGGTGATGGTAACCACGGGGTCATTCACCGTAGCGCTTACATTCACATTGATCGTGGCAGAGCCAGTGCGACCATTGGACGCGTAAGCGGTGGCGGTGATGGTGTGATTTCCGATCGTCGCAATTGTCACGCTGCAGGAATACGGCGCAGCCGAGTCCGTGCAGGTGGCAGTGGTGCTGTTGTCGACATAGAATGAAACCATGTTAATGCTCGCCGCGGTGTAAACCACGGTGGCATCAACGTTGAAGGCAACATTCTGTGTCTCGGTTGCGTTGTTCGCGGGATTGGTGATGGTAACCACGGGGTCATTCACCGTAGCGCTTACATTCACATTGATCGTGGCAGAGCCAGTGCGACCATTGCTTGCGTAAGCGGTGGCGGTGATGGTGTGGTTCCCGATCGTCCCAATCGTCACACTGCAGGAATACGGCGCAGCCGAATCCGTGCAGGTGGCCGTGGTGCTATTATCGAGATAGAATGCCACCATGTTGATGTTCGTCGTGGCATAAACCACGGTGGCATCAACGTTGAAGGCAACATTCTGTGTCTCGGTCGCGTTATTAGCGGGATTGATGATGGTAACGGACGGGTTACCAACGGTTGTTCCCACAGTAACGCTACAGGTATTGGTGTCGTTATCAGCACGAGCGTCCACCAGGTTGCCGACATAGGTGTGGCTACCAGTGGCGACATGCGTGAGAACGAGACCAAAGGGTGCGGTATTATCCGTGCCCACTATGCTCGCGCCTTCCCAAAAGTCGGTGCGAGTAACGGTTTCGTCATCCTGAACGTTTGATACGGTCATGGTGACCGTGGCGCCTGCGACCGTGCAAGTCAACGTGCCCGTAGGCAGTTGGTCGTTGCCGCAAGTCGGGGCGGGATTATTGGGACATTCGTCCCAAGGGGGCGGATTCGTGGTATAACCAGGGTTGAACTCCGCCGTGTCCCCGCCGCAGATGGTGAAATCACCACCAGGCTCGGGCCGGCCATCGCCGTCCGTGTCCAGGTGATAGGTGTACCACGTATGCAACGTGGAATCGCCATCATCACAGTCTGTCGGGAACGGATACCCGTCGTGGTCTTTGTCGATCACGGTCGTATCGCCGCCCCTGCCACCGTTGCCAGTCGAAACTTGGCAGCCGGTGATGAATATCGCCATCACTGTGATGGCAATCAGTACAACGCAATTGCCGAAGTAATTCTTTTTCATCTGGATCTCCTTTTTCAGGCGCTCTCCTTTTTTGGAGGAGAGGTTTTGTTTTCGTATTGTCAAAAAACTTTAAACCTATATTGCTATATCGTTCAGCGAAAGCTTTGTTCGCTTGTACAATTTCTAAGCGGTGTTTTAAGCCGCTGAAAGGAATTTTTTAAGTCTAAACAACTCCTTTCAAACGCTTAAAATCTGGGTTTTATAGGATAGTAGTTTAATTAGCTTAATAAGGTATATTAGCATAAATTTTTGAAAATGTCAAGAGTAAGGGGATCATTTGGCTAATATTATAGCAGATTAGGCGTTAAAGACTGAGGATTGGTCAATTGTGAGATTAGAAGCTAAATAATTGTTATTTACTAAAAATAAAACCTTTTATTGTTTTTATATCTTAGCAGACATTAATGATAAAAACAAAAAAGGGCTGCCTCAATGGGCTCGCCCTTTAAAATATTATTTGCAATTGCCGATGCGAATTCCTCCGCCATCGCCACCGCCGTTTTTGCCGCCTTGACCGCCTCCTAAATCAATGCAGGTGGTGCCAAGAATGGCGGCCGCAGTTCCAACTCCCACAGCTCCCCAGAATAGGCCTTTTTGCCCTTTGGTCCAGCATGGATACTGGTTATACCAAGGGCAAGTTTGCTCTTCTTCGGGATCAACCGTGGATTGGGTGCGGGTTTCGGTCGAAGCGACAGGATCACAGGTCATCACGATTTTGATGACCAATGTGTCATTCACCGTGTTCTGCGATTCCGTATACTCGCAGTTAGCCGGTTTGATGACTTCCAATTTGGGCACCGGGCAATTCTTGCCAGGGCAGTTGCCGGTGTTTCCACTATTGTAGATCACCAGAGCCGCCACTGACTGATTGACCAGCGGGCTGTTGCCGCGTTTGGCCTCAACCGGAAAATCATAGATGATGATCCGGTTTTTGGGCACGCCCTGCTGAACCAGCCAGTCACGGACAGTCCAGGCGCGGGCAGTAGCCAGTTCCGCATTGCAGATACGATCGGTTTCAGCCGCGTTATTTGCCGCAAGATGTTTGGGACCTTGATGTAGGGAAAAATATGCGCGATTGCCGGGATCGACATAGCAGCCGTTCTGGCTGATGTGAAGATCCGAGACCGTGCCCTGCAGCACGCACGTGGCGTTTCCCTGCGAACACTTGTTCTTCAGGGTTTCGAGGTTCGGGTAAGCGTTTTGCCCGAACTGCGTGGTTCCCGTGACGAAGTTGTCGACGATCATGGGGACCACGGTTTCCTGCCCATTGGTATTGGGCACATACAGTTCGCCGGTTCCGCCGATCATCTCGGCAGTCACCGGCGCCACCATGGTCAAAAACGCAACAATCGCCAAAACCATAATTCTTTTCATCTCAAGTCTCCTTTGTTTCAGTTAGTTTCAGCCCGGTCTGGGCGTTAAAAGTCGAAATACTTTCCGTATATATAAATTTTCAAAGTAGCAGTCTTTACGCTACTGAAACAAGTCAACCGGAGTTAACTCGTTTCAGGAGCTTAGGGAGGAATTTAGGGTAGTAGTTTAATAAGGTATATTAGCATAAATTTTAAATTTTGTCAAGAGTAGCTAGATTATGGCAGTTTTTGCCTCGTTTATTTCCAATAAAAAAAACCGGGCTGCGTTAGCAGGCCCGGTTTGGGGTTCGTGGCTGTTTCGGCCAATTAGGGAATATCGATACGGACATTCCATGGTGTTGTCGGGTTGGCTTGCTCAACATTGGCCGAAGAGATTAAAACCCAGGAACCATAATTAATGCGGTAAGCCATGGGAAAATTCACCTTGGTGCTTCCGTCAATCAGCCAATTGCCTTTTTCTGCTCTGAAGTTTACATAGTAAACTCCTTTTTTTATGAACAGAAACATGACATTATGGCGAGGTGTGAAAAGCTGTTTTCGTTCAGACTCAGCCTCGTAAAAGGTGACATAAAATTCAGTCACCTCTTCATGGAATTGAAATTCAATGAAATTAGTGGCCTGAGGATCATCATCTTTGCCCGTGGCAAATGGTTCTTCCAGCTCACAAATTTCGTTACCGTCAGCAGTCAGACAGCAATTAGGAAAGGGTTTGACAAGCGGCAGTTGGCCGGTTGGGCACCAGTACAATGTCTGAGTTGGCGGACGCGTTATTGCCTCTGGTCCAGCTATAGGCCGACTGTAATGAGTTCTAAATACCTGGTAAGTCTGCGCTGGCTTGGTGTCTGACTTATTTGCAGCACTACCAGCTAACATAAATCCGCATTGCACCGGTGGTACGGGTATTACTCGCTGGTAACAACAACCTTCATCACCAGTAGGACTCCAAGAATCAGGACAACCCCAGAATCTTGCCTGGTGGTTGATGATGGTAAACCCGTAATTCATCTGATCGGAGCCATTCCTACAGCTGTTTTCGGGATAGTTTACAGGCTCACCGTTTTTCATGATGAAGGTGCAAAACCCAGGCTGATCAGCAAGTTGGCAGTCTGCAAGATACAGCTTATTATCAGCTGTCACACAACATTTGAGGCGTTCCCGCGGATCTTCATTCGTGGTGATATATTCTTGCTGACCTTGGGGACAGGAAAAACCATCTCTGGTGCTGGTTGCTTGTTCAGGTTTTTCTTTTGGCGTAGTGGCAGGCGTCTGTTGAGACTGAGTCGATCCCGTTGCCGGTTGTGGGGGAACAGTTTGTCCCGGTTGAACCGCAGCATTTTGCAGTTTGAGCTCTTCAGCTTTTTTTTGTTCAGCTGCAAGTTGGGCTTCTTTTTCCTTTTGGCAGATTTCCGTTACGATCTCGCCGCTAATTGGGGAAAGATCGGTATTGAATTGAGGATGTCTGCCGGGATGATTGAAAACATCAAGCGTCCCGTCTTTTTGGCGGTAAATCCAATAAACTGGCTGTCCGTCAACAGTGAAATAGGTCATGTCGCATTTAGGGACAACCTTGTTAATCGGTAAAATGGCGCCGTCTTTGGTCGCTTCGATGATGGCTATTTCCGGTGTGACCTGGGAAACAGGCGTGCCATATTTAGGATGAATTTTAAACTGGCAGGAAAGAGTTTCATAGCCAAAAGGTGTGGGTGCATAACACTTAATCGCCTCGCCGGTGTTGGGGTCCCAATTATAGTCGCGTTGGCTGTAGGCAATTGTCCCGAACCAACCCACCCAAAGTACGCAGGCGCAAATTGTTCCGATAAGATTTTTTTGCTTATCGAAAGAAATGAGCTGGCTGCCTGTATACAAAACAGCAAAGGCAATGGGCAGGGACGCGGCGTATGCCCAATTTTCATCGACGCCATGGGCTTTGAGCTTGGAAACAATATAGGGGATGATCAGCAAAAGCGCGATTTGCTGGCGGAAAATAATAGCCACGGTTAAAGTCAAAAAAGACAGGATCGAAATTACGATCAGTACGGTCGTCTTTTTCATGACAGACTCCTTTTGTTTTGCTTCCAAGGTTGGGGTTATTGTCAGTAAGTCGAAATCGCCGTTATATACTCAGGTAAGTAAAACCGTCAGAATAAATAAAAGACAGCTTTACTTGTATGGGCTGAAAGTGGTGTCTAGTCTCAGGTTGTTAAAGAACGATTAACATCTAACCTTAGTATAGTTGATATTATTTGTCAATATGTGTTGACATTGAGGCAGTTTGTAATTTGATTATAACATAAAAGCTCCTTGTATTTCAGGAGCTTTATGTGGTTGAGAAATATCTTAAACTTTAATGACAACTGGCAGAATCATAGGCCTGCGTTTTGTTTTAACATAGAGGAATTGGCCGATATCGTCGCGGATTTTGTTTTTAATATAATCGTCAAAGGCCGGTGATTTGGGATCAGTGTCAGAACAGATTTTCTTGGCTTTCATTCTGGTTGATTCAATCAGTTCTTTGTTTTCTTTCATATAAACAAAACCGCGGGAAATAATATCGGGATTACCGATTAGATTGCCTGTTTTACGATCAATCGTGGCAATAATCACAATCATGCCGTCAGCGGACATGACGCGACGGTCGCGCAAAACAATATCAGACACATCGCCTATGCCCAGGCCATCCACCATTACATAATCAGTAGGGACTTGCTCTTGGGATAAGTGCCCGCCATGGCGGGTAAATTCTATTACCTGACCATTTTCAGCAATAAAAATGTGATCTTTAGGCGTGCCCAGACTTTCGGCAATTTCACCGTTAAGACGCAGCATATAATGATTGGCTTCAATGGGAATATAATATTGAGGTCTAATCAAACGGATAAATAATTTTAAATCTTCCTTTTTGGCATGTCCTCCGGCATGGACATCCATCAGTTTATAATGAATGACTTTGGCGCCTTTGCGGTAGAAAGTATCTTTTAAGCTTTGAATGGTGCGTTCATTGCCCGGAATAACCGAAGAGCTAAAAATGACAGTATCATGTTCTTTAACATGCAGATATTTATGTTCATCTTCGGCAAAACGGACTAAGAAGGCATTTTGTTCGCCCTGGGCACCTGAACCGATAATGACAATTTTATCATCGGGATATTTTTTCTCATGATAATTTTCTGATTCCAGAAGGGTGCCCGGCTTGATTTTCATGTAGCCGAGCTGATGGGCGATTTCCACATTGGTTTTCATACTGCGGCCTTCGATCATAACTTTGCGGCCGAATTTTTCCGCAATAGTTATAACTTGCTGGACGCGATTAAGCAAAGAAGCAAACGTACCGACAATAAGTCGGCCGGTTGCTTTTTCGAAAATGCCTTCCAATTCTTCGCCGACTCTGGCCTCGGAAATCTGGTAACCTTCATGTTCGGCATCGGTTGAATCCGCCATTAAGGCCAAAACGCCTTCGGTTCCGATTTGGGCAATGCGGCCCAGGTCAGCGGGCTTGTCATTAATGGGTGAATGATCAATTTTGAAATCACCGGTATGGACGATGGTACCGACCGGAGTTTTAACTACAACGCCGAAACTGTCAGGCACATTATGATTAACACGAAAAAATTCCACATTAAAAGCGCCAAGTTTGACATGACTGTTTTCATCAAAAATATAGAATTTTAGCTTGGGGGCGGATTTATATTCTTCCTGCCGTTTTTGGATAATGCCGGCTGACAGCCTGGCGGTGTAAATAATCGGATTGCCGATTTTGGGCATAATGTGCGGAATTCCGCCAATATGATCCATGTGACTATGGGTAATGATTACCCCGCGGATATTTTTTTCCTTGCCTTTCAAGTAAGAAATATTGGGAATAATATAATCAATGCCAGGCATATCTTCTTCGGGGAACATCAAACCCATGTCAATAATAATAATATCATTGCCAAATTCCATCAGGGTCATATTGCGGCCGACTTCTTCCAAGCCGCCCAGAACCATGATTCTTAATTTTTGCCCGCCTTGGTGCGAGACAGATTCTTTGTTTACGATTCCTTCTCGATGAGAAGGTCTAAATTTTCTGAATACCATAAGTTTTAAGTTTTTACCAACGAAATTATAGCCAACGGAGCACAAAGCAATTGTCGGGTAATTTATTCGTCGGATGAGTTTAAATTAATTTAAATGAGGCCTATTTGATAAATTTATATTTTGATTTGATATACCAATTTTCCAGATTAATCAGGCGATCCTTGGGCAGCGCCAGCGTTTCCAGGTTAAAACCCTTAATTTTTTTATAGACAGGATAAGTATAAGTATTGCTATAAAGAAAGATTGCCGGCAGATCTTCAAGCAAAAGGTCTTGGAATTCCCGATATTTACCGTCTCTAATTTTTGTGTCGTTGGTTTGTCGGGCTTCTTCCAAAAGTTGGTCGACTTTACGATTGGCATAACCAGCCAGATTCAAGCCCGGAGCTTCCCGCTGCGAAGAATGCCAGAAAGGAAAAAGATCCGGATCATAGCCTATTATTTCGCCATAAAGTAAAACTTGATAATTACGGGGATTAATTATTTCATTTTCAATTTTGTCTTTGGCGATAATTTGGACGTCAACATTAATGCCAATGCTATTCCAGGCTTCTTTAATTAAATTGGCGGATTTAATATTTTCGGCCTGTTCAACCGTCGTAATGGTCATTTTTAATTCCTGATCCTTTTTTTTCAAAAATTCCCCATTGATTTGCCAGCCTTCACCGGTCAAAAGTTCCAGCGCTTTTTGGGGAGAGTATTCATATTTTTTAATATTGTTATTATAACCGAGGAAATTCGGCAAAATAGGGCCGTCAATAACTTGGCCTTGGCCCTGCAGCACCCCGTCAATAATTTTATTTTTATCAAGAGCCATGGCCAATGCTTGCTTTATTTTTAGGTCTTTCAATAAATCGTTATTTTTAGAGTTGAAAAATAAAGCTGTATATTGGGCCAGATTAATATTATTAAGAGTAAGATCTTTTTTATTCACTTTATTGAGGTAATCTTTGGGCAGAAAACTCAAATTTTGGGTTTCCTTATTGGAAAGCGCAGTAACCGCGGTTTCATAATCCGGATAAAATTTGTAGATAATTTTATTGATATAAGGGACTTTACCGTAATAAGATTTATTTTTTTCCAGAGTGTATGATTTGACAATGCCGCTTTTTTCTTTGATCAAAGATTTAAATTTATACGGACCGCTGCCGACCGGTTTTTGGTTATAGGCGGCTAGCTTGGCATTGACAGCCGGAAAATCATACCAGACATGCTGAGGTAGAATCCCCAGGGTTAAAAGATTTAAAAAAGCAGCATAGGGTTGGCTTAGGGTAAATTTAAGGCTGTAATCATCAATCTTTTCCACGATGACGCCGTTAAAACTTTGATAATGCGGGCTTTTATAGTCAGGATTTTGAGCGCTTTGGTAGGTAAAAACCACATCACTGGCGGTCAGATTTTGGTTGTCATGCCATTTGATATTTTTTTTAAGGTAAATAGTATATACTTTCTGATCAGCGGAAACTTCATATTTTTCCGCGAGATCGGGCACCAGTTCCAGCTTTTCATTGTATTTGAAAAGACCCGAATAAATAATAGCGCAAAGATCAATGTCCACATCGCTGTGGGCTAAAAGGGGATTAATATACAAAGGCGTGCCGACCAGCCCTTCGGAATACTCGCCGCCATTAGCGGGAATCGGCTGCAGATACTTGAAGTAATTGGTATACACTAATAGCAAGAAACATACAAAAATAACCGCTCCTAATATTTTGAGGGCTATATTTTCAGTCTTAGAGAGGGTTTGAGGCAATCGTTTGAATTGTTTCCAACTGGGTACTTTCTTGGCGCCTAATTGAACCACCATTTTTTTATCTAGTTCTTTTTGCGATTCAATTTTTCGATGTTTGGAAATCTGTGACCATTTGACAATAACAAAACTTTTTAAGTTTTGCCTCAAATCAAAAAAAAGTTTTATTAACCACGACACGGAGTAAAAAATTAAAAATTAGAGGAGAATTAGTAAATGATATTGAGAAAAGCCGTAATTAAGAAAATTACAGCCAGAACAATTGTGGCAATATGCAGACTTTTTTCCAGGCCCCTTTTGGTACGAAAAACAGCGCCTTGGCCGCCAAAGGCAGAGCTTAAACCCGAACCACGCTGCTGCACTAAAATAGCCAGCGCTAATAATATTGAGATAATAATTTGAATGATATTTAAAATCATAAGAATGCTAAAAGACTTAGAATATAAAAAGAATAGCAATTACTGCTAATAATGTCAAGTGAGTTATTAATCACAAATAGTTTAATATGTGGTATAATAATAGTATAAATCATAATTAATAAAAAGACAATGACTGACGACGTCCAGCTAAATGAAGCCAAGGCCTGGCATCAAAAGTGGTGGGGAATGGTATTTTTGGTGATCTTGGTTTTACCTTTGATTTATGCCGCAGCTTTTATATACCAGGTGGTATTTTTTGTTGAACAAAAAACAACTATGGCTCAATCCTTACTGCAAAATAGTAATAGTGTTTATCAGGCAAATTTGCCTACTTTAGCGTTAAAGCCGACTATTGAAACCGAAGACGATCCTTATATCGGAGCAGCCACGGCCAAAATTGTGATTGTGGAATTTGCCGATTTCGAATGCCCTTATTGTTTTGATTCTTACCCCACGGTCAGAAGGCTAGCCGTTGACTATCCAAATGATGTGAAAATCATATTTCGTGATTTCCCCAATACTGCCATTCATCCTGATGCGCTTAATGCCGCCATGGCAGCAAGTTGCGCTTTTGACCAGGGTAAATTTTGGGAATATCATGATTGGCTCTATGAAAATCAGGGTAATTTAAGCCTAGAAAACTTAAAATTGCTAGCTACAGACGCGGGTTTAGATGCCACGGTTTTCAATCAGTGTTTGGATAGCCAGAAATATCTCAATGAAGCAAAAAATGATTTGCAGGATGGAATTCAGCTGGGCATTACCGGTACGCCGACTTTTTTTATCAACGGTTTTGAAATTCAGGGTAGTTTTCCTTATGAAAATTTTAAACAAATAATTGATCAATATTTAAGTTTGCAAAATTCTAATACCAATGGCTCTATTTTGGAAAACCAAAATATAAATTCTCAATAATTATGATAACAGTCAGAGTCCACGGACGCGGCGGCCAAGGCAACGTCACTTTAGCGGAATTGATTGCCATGGCAGCTTTTTATGACGGGAAACAAGTGCAGGCTTTTCCTTCTTTTGGCGTGGAGAGAAAAGGGGCGCCTGTAACTGCTTTTGTAAAAATAGACGAAACATTTATACGGGAGCGTCAGCAGGTATATAAGCCTGAATATATAATTATCCAGGATCCGAGCCTGGTTAGCGTTGCTAATGTTTTGGAAGGTGCTGGCAAAAATACCGTAGTAATTATTAATTCCAATAAAGTTGCGGCCAAAGTATGCCCGGGCTATACAGGCAAGGTTTATTGCGTGCCGGTTTTGGAAATCGCCCTGAAGGAAATTGGCAGACCGATAATTAATACTGCTATGCTGGGCGCGTTTGTTAAAATTTCCGGTATGATTAAATTGGAATCCGCAAAAAAAGCTATTTCTGAACATTTAGGAGAAAAATATGATCAGACATTGATTGATAAGAATATAAAGGCGCTGGTAGCGGCGTATGACTATGTAAAATAATTAAAAGTTCAAAGTGCAAAATGCAAAGTTGCAATTATTAATTAAAAATTTTAGAAAATATTTTATAAAAATCTACTAAAACTTTTAATTTTACATTGTAATTTTAAACTTCGAATTTTGAACTTTAAATTAATTTAGCTATGTCAAATAAAATATTTAAAAATGTGCTTACCGCCAAACCCGGCACAACCGTAGAAAATAAAACCGGCACTTGGCGAACCTTCATGCCCGTGGTTGATCACGAGGTTTGTATTGGCTGTGATATGTGCAATAAGGTATGTCCCGAGGGTGTTTGCTTTTCAACTGGCAAGAAAAATTCCAAAGGCCGTATTTTTTACGACCGGGATTTGGATTTTTGCAAAGGTTGCGGATTGTGCGCTAAAGAATGTCCGGTAAGCGCGATTAAAATGGTGCAAGATTATAAATAAAATATGTCTAATAATAAAAAACAAATTATTGAAGGTTCCCATGCGGTCGCGGAAATTGTGAAAAATTTACGACCAAGTGTTGCGGCTGCTTATCCGATTACTCCGCAGACTCACATAGTTGAAGACCTATCCAAAATGAAAAGTGACGGTGAAGCGGATTTTGAGTTTATCAATGCGGAATCAGAATTTGCAGCCGCCTCGATTGTTTTGGGAGCCAGCGCCACGGGAGTTAGAACTTATACGGCTACCAATTCCCAGGGACTTCTATTAATGACAGAAGTTTTATTTAATATTGCTGGGATGCGTTTGCCGGTTGTTATTACTTGTACTAACCGGGCTATATCCGCCCCGATAAATATTTGGAATGACCAGCAGGATTCAGTCACTATTCGTGATGCGGGCTGGATACAGCTTTATGCGGAAACTAATCAGGAAGCGGTTGATTTACATATCTTGGCTTACAAGCTGGCGGAGAGTTTAATGCTGCCGGTCATGGTCAATATGGACGGCTTTGTGCTGACACATACTTTTGAATCAGTGGAAATCCCCGAAATAAGTGAAATTAAAAAATTCTTGCCGGATTATGTTGCGCCCAAAGATACTATATTAGACACGGCTAACCCGCGTTCTCTGGGAACCTTTGCTACTCCAGAAAGATATATGGAAATACGCCAGGAATTATTTAATGATGTGGCAGCTTCAGCTAAGGAAATTGTGAAACAAAATTTAGAATTTAAAAAAGTATTTGGCAGGGGGGTTGGCAACGGTTTAATTGAAGAATACAAAACCAAAGATGCGGACATAATTTTGATGGCCATGGGTTCTGTTTGCGGAACTATAAAGGAAGTAATTGATCAATTGCGCGTAAAGGGTAATAAAGTCGGTCTTCTGAAGATTATTTCATTCCGTCCGTTTCCTGATGAGGAGATTGTAAAGGCTTTAACCAAAGCTAAATATGTTGCCGTGGTTGATAAATCTATTTCCATCGGCACGGAAGGAATTTTAGCTAGCGACATCAAGCGCGCCTGTTATGGCCAGCTGAAAGCGCCGATAAATTCTTTTGTGGTCGGATTGGGAGGTAGGGATATTACGGAGAAGATGATAATTGATATTGTTGAGATGGCGAAAGGTAAGTCTGAAGGAATAAGTTTTGTGGGGAAATAATAGGTTTAATTTTTAATTTATAATTTTTAGTGAAATTTTAATGATTTAATTTTTAAATTAATTCATTATTGCATTAAGTCATTTTTTAAAAATTAAAAATTAGTTATTGGTCATTTAACCATTACCAGCCTGCTAAAGCAGGGTATAAATATATAATATGCCAAAATATACTAATCCATTCGAACACTTATTAAATCCCGGCCACACTGCTTGTCCCGGCTGCGGTCAGCTGATTGCAGCCAGACATGTGATTGATAGCTGCGGACCCGACACAATTATTGCAAATGCCACCGGTTGTTTGGAAGTGACAACATCAAAACATCCGACCTCAAGCTGGAAAGTTCCCTGGATTCATTCTTTGTTTGAAAATCCTTCGGCTGTAGCCAGCGGTGTTTTGGCGGCTTTAAGACAGAAAGGTTTGGACGGGAAAGTTAAAGTTTTAGCCCAAGGCGGTGATGGCTCCACTTTTGATATTGGTTTTGGTTTAATATCCGGCATGTGGGAGCGCGGTGATAACATATTATATGTTTGTTATGATACTGAGGTTTATTCCAATACCGGTTACCAGGCTTCAGGCGCGACTCCTCATGATGCTTTTACCCGCACTACCTGGCCGGGCAAAAAATCATTGGGCGATAAATTATTTAAGAAAAATATGATGGAAATCGCTTTGGCTCATCGGGTTTCATATGTAGCGACAACAACTTCAGGCTACATTGAAGATATTAAAAGAAAAGTTAAAAAGGCCTGGGAAATTCCAGGACCCAAATTTATCCATATTTTAACCCCTTGCATTCCCGGCTGGGGAGTGGAAGACAATCAGGCCATTGAACTGGGTAAATTGGCGCAAAAGACAGGATTTTTTCCTGTAGTGGAATATGTGAACGGTGAAATGGTCAGCTCTATGAAAGTACCTCAGGAAACTCCCAAAGTTGAAGACTATCTGAAACACCACGCCAGGTTTAAACATTTATTCAAGGATCCTCAGGGGTCGGAACAAGTTAAGATTTTGCAAAAAATGATTTTGCAAAAAATTTGCAATGACAATATTGCCAAATATAATTTGAAATAGAATATGATTATCAAAATCAGCAAAGATTTAAAAAAAGAGGAAATATGGGCTCAGGGGGTTGAATTGGCCAGTATTATGGGTAAGGATCGGGTGAAAGGTAAAAGAGTAATTACTTTTCCGGAAAAAGACAAAATGTTCGTAACCAGTATAAAAAATCCGGTTTTAATTACTGATAATTATAAAATCGCGCAATTGAATCCGACTTTGCGCGATACTTTGTTCTCATTATTCAGTTCTAAACACAGAATTTTTGAATATGACGGGGTAATCACAATTTCTGACGCCAGCCATGTTAATGTCTGGAGTCCGTCCATTGATACGGTTTTATTTGCTAAAGGATTGGCTAATATTTTTCAAACCAAGAAAAATTTTAAAACCGCAGTAGAAATTGGTACTGGCTCGGGATTTTTGGGCAAGTATACCCTAGCTAAGTGTGGGAGTTTAGAAGAAATGTTAGTAATTGACATCAACCCTTATGCCATTAAATCAGCCATGGATAATATTAAGGATCCCCGGGCAGTGTTTTTCACCGGTGACGGCATTAAAAAAATTAAAAATCAGAAATTTGATTTAATTATCTGCAACCCCCCTTATGTGCCCCGCCCTAAAAGCATAGATGATAATCCCTATGAGGGCGTTGGAGTCCTTAATTACCTGATTCACGATGGTACTAAAAATTTGAATAAAGGCGGTGTTTTTCTGACAAATATATCCAGCTTGTGCTGGGGTTTAGTCATGAGAACTAAACCAAATTTGCCTTATAAAATAATCGCAAAAATGCGCGTACCGTTGAAAGTAAATAATATATTAAATAATGAATCCTGGCTTAATTATTTAGTAAGGGAGCGGGGACTGAAAAGAAAATTTGAACGCGGTTATGAGTATTGGCAGGAAATATTTATTGTGGCTTTTTATAATTAATAACGACTAATTTTAATTACATGAAAAATGAGATTATGTCCGCCAAGGGCGGATCCGCCTCTGGCGGAAAAAAACTTTTAATCTTAGTTTTTGCCGTAGTTTTGCTGGCCGGTTGCGGCAAACAAGCGCAAACAAATCAGGCCGAGAAAAAAGATGTGTTTACCAGCATTCGCGATGCCATTACGCGTTCAATTACTTTACGTTGCGATTATGTGGATCCGACAGACAGTGCCACTACCATTACTTACATTAGAGGCCAAATGATCAGAATGATGACGGGCGACAATACGGATGGTAGTGTTAATTTTAACGGTTTGATTAAGGATACTAAATTTTATATCTGGTCTAAGGATTCCAAACAGGGCGCGGTTATGGATTTATCAACCCTGCAGGACTCCAGTGATATGAAGATGGGTCAGACACAAATTCACAGTGTCGATGATATTATCAATGAATTGGAAAAAGAAAAAAATAAATGCCGACAGGAAGCTATCGCGGATTCTATGTTTGAAGTGCCGACTGATATTGAGTTTAAGAGTTGGGGCAAATAAAAACATAATACACTTCAGATATAAAGCGTCTTTCTCTTCGGGGAAAGACGTTTTTTGTTACTTTTACGTTTGTTTGTCGTTATAAATACTAGAAGCTTCTAATTAATAGCCTGATTAAGCCGCAGCAGTGATTAAGTTTGTGTAATCAGGTAAAAAATTATATGATTAACTCGTAATTCATTAATCATATAAATAAAAATATGGACCCTAAAGAAATTTCTCATATAAAAAATTGCCAGCAGGGAAAATTGGAGGATTTTACGCCGCTGTATGACTTATACGTGAAAAAAATTTATGACTTTATTTACTACAAAACATATCACTGTGAAACCGCTGAAGATTTGGCCAGTCTGGCCTTTGTCAAAGCTTTGGAAAATATTAATTCTTATGACCTTGCTAAAGGCAGCTTTTCTTCTTGGCTTTATCGCATTGCCCAAAATACTGTAATTGATTATTGGCGCACCAAAAAAAATGAAGCCAATATTGAGGATGTCTGGGATTTAGCGGAGACTGAGGATATTGATACTGATTTGGATAACAGACAACAACTGGCTGAGATACGCAAATATCTAAAAAAAATTAAGCCCAAGCAAAGAAAAATTGTGATGCTCAGATTGTGGCAGCAAATGTCATACAGGGAAATCGCGGAAATTGCCGGTCTAAGCGAGGCAAATTGCAAAATGACTTATTCTCGGGTAATGCGGACATTAAAAGCAGAAATGCCCGTGGCGACATTTATGCTATTTTTACTTTTAAATATTTATTATTAAATTTATTTTTATGGATAATGATATTAAGAATTTCTTGGAGGAACTTTATCAGCTGGATCCGGATTTAAAAAATCATGAGGCGGATTTGGTTAAAATAATTAGCACTATGCTGCAAAATAAACCCGATACCAAATTTGACGAGCAGTTCAAACAAAGATTAAGAACAGAATTGCTTGCCAAGATTGAAGAATTGAAAAAAAATAAGGTCAAAACAGGATTTTGGCAGAATTTGAAATTATGGCAGGGTTTGTCAGTGGCGTCTATTGCAGCCGTTATTACTTTAGTCGTTTTACTACCCTCAATCAGCCGTAAGCTGGCGCAAACAGAACAGGCAAGAGAATCCGGCGTAATGGGGCTGGAAGCAAATGTCAGCCAGGTTAGTGATAATGCTTTTGGCGATTTAGCGCCTGAATCTGCGGGATTAGCCGCGCCATCACCGAGTGCCGGTATTGGCTCGAAAATGCTTAGTGGTTTAACCAGTTCCCTTGCGCCATCAGGCTTTGGTGGAGGTGCAGCTACTATGGATACGAAAATGATTGCCCCGGATTTTGAGCTGATTAGCTATAAGTTTATATATGAGGGTGAGGAAATCAAATTAGCTGATTCTGAATTGCCGGTTTTAAAAAGAATCAAGGGCTATGGCACTCAGGACTATTCTTCTTGGCTGAAAACTCTGAATTTGGGCCTAATTGACGCGACAAAGTTTGCAAATTTAAAAGTTCAGCATTTGGGATTGGCTGAAGATAAAGATTACGGTTATATTATAGACATTACACCGTTTGAAGGCAGTCTGAACATTACAGAAAATTCACAGCGTTGGAGCTATGATTATACCAATATGTCCAAATTAACTTTGGCCGATATTCCCGCTGATTCCGAGCTGATTGCCTTAGCCGATGAATTTTTAAATAAATATAAAATCAATTTGAAATCATATGATCAGCCGGAAGTCGATAATCTCTGGCGTACATCTTATGGTCAAACAGTTAATAAGGATGAAGCTTATATTCCTGAAATTATTTCCATTCGATATCCGTTGCTAGTAGATAATAAAACTGTTTTTGATCAAAACGGTTATAAAACAGGAATCTTTGTCAATATTAATGTGCGTAAAAAAATGGTCTCAGGAGTCTATAGTATTTTTACGCAAAACTACACCAGTTCTAAGTATGCGGCTGAAACTAATGGCCAGCGCATTAAAGAAATTGCGGAAAACGGAGGTTTGAGCGGAGGTCAGAGTTTTGCTGAAGCTCAAAAAACAGTGGAAATCACTCTGGGCACCCCGACCATGCAATTGATGCAATATTGGCAGCTTGAGGGCAACCAAAATAATGAGCTTTTAGCGCCTGCTTATGTTTTTCCGGTGGAAAATGTCAGTGGCGGCGATTATAGCGGTAAATATGTGGTTGTACCCTTAATAAAAGATATCTTAGACAGTACAGATAGCAGTCGTGGTATTGGAGGTATTCCTATGCCCTTAACCCAGCCTAAATAAAATTAATATTTTAAGATAAGAAAAACCCCTCTGCACCGCGGAGGGGTTTTTAGTTTGCCAGTGGGGCTGGGTTCTTGTTCTGCCCTTGTTCTAACCTAGGTTAGAAGAGGTTCAATTACCCTTTTAGGAACAATTTTAATTGTTCAACCCTGACTGACTGTTTGATTTTGGCTCATTCGAGCGCTTTGTTGAGAATTTCCTGGATTAACGGTCTCAAAAAGATTTTGAGTTCTTCGGGATCCACACCAATTTCTTTGGCCTGGTTGCCGATTTCTCTTTTGATCTGGTCGTTGACCAAAAATCCTTTTTTGCGCAGGATGTGCTTCAGACACAAAAT
Source organism: Candidatus Parcubacteria bacterium (assembly GCA_026395755.1). Lineage (GTDB taxonomy): Bacteria > Patescibacteriota > Patescibacteriia > CAIXNZ01 > CAIXNZ01 > JAPLYC01. Next base: position 18,619 of record JAPLYC010000054.1, read on the forward strand.
TGCGATTTCACCCTGACGCTCCTTAGACAATTCGGACACCTTTTTCTCTTCAGCCATTTTGCCTCCTTTGGCAATGAGATAGATAAGCCGTTTTTGGCTTATCGTTAAATTTTAGCAAAAATAAGCATGGCTGTCAATATGAAAAAGCCGACAATTTTCTGTTCGTCCCTTACCCCCTTGACCAGTCTTGACAGGCATGATAGAATGTTTGTAATTAGTGCTCTGTGAAATTTATCGAATTAAAAGTTCAAAATGTAAAATGCGAAGTTACGGTTAATAATTAAAAATTTTGGAATATATATTTAAATATCTATATAAATTTTAACTATATATTGTAGTTTTGCATTTTAAATTTTGAATTATAAACTATATTCCTATGCCTAAAAGAGACAAAATTATTATCAAAGGAGCTCGGGAACACAATCTTAAGAATATTAATGTTGAAATTCCCAAAAATAAATTCGTGGTAATTACCGGCCTTTCAGGTTCAGGCAAATCTTCTTTGGCCTTTGATACGATTTTTGCCGAAGGGCAAAGGCAATATGTGGAAAGCTTGTCTTCTTACGCGCGCCAGTTCATTGGCGTGATGGATAAGCCTGATGTAGATCAGATTGAAGGTTTGTCTCCGGTTATTGCCATTGACCAAAAATCAACTTCAAATAACCCCCGTTCAACCGTGGGTACGATTACGGAGATTTATGATTATCTCCGTCTTTTATTTGCCAGAATCGGACGCGTTCATTGCCCGCAGTGCGGTCAGGAAATCAAAAAGCTGACAGCGGATCAGATCGTGGAATTGGCATATCAATTGCCGCCCCAGACCAGAGTGGCTGTTTTAGCACCGATTGTCATGGCCAAAAAGGGCAAGCTTGACCATTTGATAAAAAAGATGAAAAAGGCGGAGCTTTTCCAGCTTCGTTTGGACGGAAAAATATACAGCGCAACCGAACTGGAAAAATTGGTCATTGATGAGGAAGCCGAGCATAATCTGGATGTTCTGATTGACTATGTTTTTATCGAAAAGACTTCGCCGGATAAAATTAAAAAAACACCCCTATATGCGGCCATACAAAAGGCTTTGGATCTGACAAATGGTATGGTTACGATTTTACGCCGTGATAATAATCAGGAACAAACTTATTCCCAGCATCTGCATTGCCCCAAATGCAATATTAATCTGCCGGAAATAGAATTGCGCAGCTTTTCTTTCAATTCACCGGTTGGCGCTTGTACAAAATGTACCGGCTTGGGCGTGCGTTTGGAAATAGACCCGGTTTTAGTGGTTTTAAATCCAAGATTAACTATTGAGCAGGGCGCTATTAAAGTCTGGTCGCGCCTGACCTCCAATCAGCCACAGATGCATAAAATTTTAGCCGCAGCTGCCAAGGCGCATAAGGCGCCGCTGGATAAACAGGTGGAAAAAATGAAGAAAGAAGAATTAGATGTTATTTTATATGGCACCGGTGAAGAGGAATTTGATATTGACGGCAAGAAATATAAATTTGAAGGCATAATTCCATTTTTAGAAAAAAAATACAGGGAAACAGATTCTGAATATGTGCAAAATGAGATTGAGGATTATATGCGGGAAATTATTTGCCCGGCTTGCGGCGGTAAAAGATTAAAGCCGGAATCCCTGGCTGTGACTGTTTTGGGAAAAAATATCGCGGAATTGGTAAATATGGATTTACAGAGTCTGTTTGATTTTTTTGAACAGGTGGAAAAGGACTCCAAATCCGGCAAAGGCAAATTAGTTTTGACTGAAATCGAATATAAAATCGCCCAGCAATTATTAAAGGAAGTTAAACGTCGCTTGGAATATTTAACCGCTGTTTCTTTGGAATATTTAACGCTGGATCGCAGCGCCACGACCTTGGCCGGTGGGGAAGCTCAACGTATCCGTTTGGCCAAGCAAATCTCCTCATCCTTGATGGAATTGATTTATGTGCTGGATGAACCTTCAATCGGCTTGCATCAGCGTGATAATAAAAGGTTGATTGATGCCTTAAAGAAATTGCGCGACATGGGTAACACCGTTATTGTGGTGGAACATGATCAGGCGATTATGGAAGAGGCTGATGTGATAATTGATATTGGACCCGGTGCCGGCGAATACGGCGGGCAATTAGTTGATATCGGTACAATTGATAAAATCAGAAAAAACAAAGAGTCGTTGACCGGTCTTTATTTGTCAGGCAAGTATAAAATTGAAGCGCGTAAAATTTATCGTAAGGGCAATAATAAATTCATCACGGTCAAAGGTGCGACTGCCAACAATTTAAAGAATATTGACGCGAAATTACCGTTGGGTATGTTTGTGGCTGTTTCCGGCGTCTCAGGCTCTGGAAAATCCACGCTGGTTATTGATATTTTATCGCGCGCTTTAGCTAAACATTTTTATCGCGCCAAGGAACAGCCGGCAGAGCATAAGGAAATTTTAGGCCTGGATAATTTAGATAAAGTGGTTACTGTGGATCAGTCGCCGATCGGCCGCACTCCGCGTTCCAATCCCGCAACTTATACCGGAGTTTTTACATATATCCGCGATTTATTTACTCAAATTCCCGAAGCCAAAATGCGCGGTTTTGATGCCGGTAAATTCAGCTTTAATGTCGTGGGCGGACGCTGTGAGGCTTGCGCCGGTGAAGGGCTGGTCAGAATTGAAATGCAATTTTTGCCTGATGTTTATGTCGAATGCGAAGAATGCCATGGCTCGCGTTATCTTAAAGATGCTTTGGAAATATATTACAAAGGCAAAAATATTGCCGAAGTTTTGGATATGCCGGTGGAAGAAGCCAAAAGATTTTTTTCTGACATCCCGATTATTGCGGAGAAATTAATGATTTTATATGATGTTGGTTTGGGTTATATCAAATTAGGTCAGCCGGCAACGACTTTGTCAGGCGGCGAAGCACAGCGTGTGAAACTGGCCACAGAACTTTCCCGACGCGCCACCGGTAAAACTTTATATATTCTGGATGAACCGACCACAGGCTTGCATTTTGACGATATTAATCGTTTACTTGGTGTTTTACAAAAACTGGTTGACAAGGGCAATACGGTTTTGGTAATTGAACATAACCTTGATGTGATTAAGTCCGCTGACTGGGTAATTGATATGGGACCGGAAGGCGGAACCAAAGGCGGTCTTATTGTTGCCCAGGGAAATCCCAAGGACATTACCAAAGTCGCCAAATCATATACGGGGCAATTTTTAAAAAAGATGATTTGATAAGAGGGTAAGAGGGGCGAGAAGAGCTAGAAGGGAAAGAAGGGTTTTAGAAGGGAGGGGAGAAATTATGGCTAAGCCAACTGATGAAGTGAAGAATTTTATTAACCAGGCCATTGCGGCAATTGCTGAAAAAAATCCTGAGAGATGTACAATTAAATGTACAGAATGTGGAGAGTTGTATGTCGCCAAAGATCTTGCTGATTTGTTTGTCTGTCAGCACTGCGGCAAAACACAACGTGACGATGAAGTCAGGGAAGGAGGGGAAAACGGATCAGACAGTGGATAGGGGACGGGTTTACCCCGTTGAAGTAATTGAAAAGGCAATTGCTGAATTACCCAAGTAAACATTTTATGATCAGCATTGCGCTGTTTTGGCAGGTTGTGAAAACTGCACAATGCCAGCCTGTTCTTTTTAGACAGCTCAGCCCAAGGCGATTCTTTGATGAGGATCGTCTTTTTTTGTCTTGACAAGGTATTTAATCTTTGTTAAGGTAATAAGTCGACAAATTCGACAAAGGAGGACAGAAAATGAGAAAGGGTTTGTTGGTTGCATTGATGGTGGTTCTGAGTCTGGTCATGTCCCTGCCGGCCATGGCTGAGAAGGAAAACGGCTCGCGATCCCAGGTGGTGATCACGGCCAGCCAGGTTTTCGGCGAAGGTAAGGTGGACAATGTGTCCGGCTATGCCAATGCCAATTTTCTTTACCAGCTGACCGACGGCTACAGCTATCTGGCAGGCTATGTGGGCCCGCGGATCACGGTCGGTAACTGCAATCTGTATGTACTGGGCGTTACCTTCTCGGATCCCTTTGGCTGGTCAGTCGGCCCGTCGTTGTGGTTTGACGTCACCAAGGACAACATTTATTTCTTCATCGAAGGCGACTATTATGCGCCTATGGCATCAGTAGCCGGCGGTGAGGATCCCTACGTGCCGCCCCACCAGTACTATGGTTATACGGAACTGCAGGTTTATTTGAGCAAGACAAACAGTGTCGGTTTTGCCGTTGAAACCTCAGGTTCGGCCATGGAAGACCGTGGTTATGAATTCGCCTTTGGGCCGATGTTTTCCTACAACAAGATCAAATTCTGGCCGTACTATGATACCACGCCCAATGTTCCGGGCTATGATCTCTACGGCATTCGAATGACCTTTATTCTGCTTTAAACACCAACGCCGTTCGGTAATCCGAACGGCGTTTTTCTTTTTTATTTCACCCCCTGCTCCCACAGCAAATCAAAAATTGTTTTCATGGAATTGTATAAAGCCTTGGATTCAATGACTACTATGAAAAGATGATCCTTCAAAGAAGTTAACGCGACTTTATTATCAAAAAGAGAAATATCCATATCCATTGTTTGTCCTTTGGGTAAAAATTTAAATTGCACATTTTTGCTTTGCGCTTTTTGGGCAAATTCACGATCTATAGGGGTATCCATTAGAATTTGCTTGGATTTATAATTGGAAGGAATTTTTTTACTGAAAAAATCAATCCAATGTTCAATTTCTTCCGGCATATATTGGATCATTGCTTCAGTATTGCTGATATAATAGGCTTCTTTGGCTGATTCAGTTTGTCTATAAACGCTTCTTACGCCTTCTATACCTTCAAAATAATTAATTTTTGGTTTCCAGATGGAATTATTAAAAATAGCTAAAAAAGCAGGTAAGGCATCTTTAAAATTTGAAGTGACATTTTTTAAATCCTGGAAAATCTTAGTCGGATCAGCTGCTACATAGCGGCTGATTTTTGTATCTGGAATTAAGGAAATATAGCCTCTTTTGATTAAGCCTTCCAGGACAATATAAACAATAGACCTTTTTAATTTGGCGCGTTCGGCTATTTGGGACACGGTTCCGCTGCCAAGTTCAGATAAGGAAATATAGGTAATGGCCTCTTTTTCAGTAAAGCCGGTATTTTGGAGAAGTTTGGTTAGTTGGTCGTTCATGGGTTTGTTTTTAAATGTTATATGAGGTTTTATGACGCTGTATGAAGTTGCATGAGGTTGCTCTAAAAAATTTAAGTCTGAAGGCCGAAGTCTGAAGTTGGATAATTGAAGTATATCAAATATCCATATATTTGTCAATATTTTTGATAAAATTGTTTAAAAATTGGCTAAAATGACTAATTTGAGCATAAATAAGGAGATAATATTATTGACAATAATCTAAATTTATGCTATACTGCCATATTAAGCTAATAGTATAGCTTGATCGTCTGCCACTGCAGGTGTGTACCTTGAACATAAAAAACCCACTTAGTGGGTGAAGGAGAAAAAAATGGGTCTAGGAATAGGAGTAATAGTAGGTTTTTTTGCATATTTGGTAACAACTATTTCTGTAGGGAGCTTACTCGAAAAGCGCTACGGATCCAACTAACAGCATTCAAATGGGGATGCTCAGTCATCCCCATTTTCTAAAGCTTGGCAAGAAATTGGTCCGCCTTCGCTCTTTGAGCTATGGCGGACGATGGTGGGCTTTAGAGAACAAAAAAGGGACTTCGTACATTCACAACAAACAATGCCCGCAATTATGGCGGGTAAGGAGGGGATCATGAATGGAGATATTTTTTCAGTAAATCCGGTGTTTGTTGGGGCGACAGTTATCAGTACGATATTTGGGCTTTTTTTTCTAGCAGCAAGTGCCTTTGAGTCCAGTTGTCGGAATGAGCTCCGTTTGAATCTTAAAAGAAAGTGGGGCATGTTACTCGACGAAAACGGCACCTTAATCAACGAAGAGAAGTTGAGAGTTTATGAGGCATGGCAGCAAAAGGCCATATTGTTTTCTCTTTTTCTGGGGCTTACTTGCCTCGTCTGCAACTGTGTGATTTTGACTTATGCCGGGCAGATTTATTACTTGACATTGCTGGCTGGAATCCTTTCCGTCATTTTTCTGAGTCTTGCCGTTTCTTACGGCAGAAAAATGGAATTTTGTCGCAAATCGGGTTGCGAACGATATCCAGATATGGACGGAGAAGAGGCTCCGGAAAAGTAACATGGGCAAAATAACGGGGATGCTCAGTCATCCCCATTTTCTAAAGCTCGGCAAAGTTACCACCCGTAGGCGACACGACGTCGTGTCGCCTACGGGGAAGTCAATTGAGGATAAAAGGAATCGGTGGGCTTTAGAGAATCAAAAAAGGAGGAATTACAATGGCTGAAAACTTAACATGCATATTTGTGGTTAACGGTTGGTTATTAGGGTTGCTGGTCGGATGGATTATATACAAATGGGCAAGTGCATCTGAATGTAATTGGAAAGCTGAACGAGATTTAGAGCTATTGTATCGTTTTTACCAAGTTTTTATTTGGCCATGGGGACTAGTGCAACTAATCTTACTAATTTCCATTTACTGGTACGGCTGGTCAGCTTAGGGGATGCTCAGTCACCCCCATTTTCTAAAGCTCGGCATAAGTTGGCGGGTTTTAGAGAACTTTGACAATCCTACGCTAAAGCTTCTGATTGCAAGAAAAAGGGAGGAAATCCAGTGAAAGAAAAAGTAAAAAAACTAAGGGTCCGGGTTGAAAAGGTAACGATTCCTTTTTTAATTCTTTTTATAGGAAATGGCTTGATTTTTATAATCCAAAAGGCTGGCGATCCTTCATCAGTAGATGCCTCACCATCTTTAGCGGATTTCTCATCATTATCGGGTAAAATTTTTTTAGCATTAATGGTAATTATCGCTAGCTTACTTTTTGTCCATATACTTTTGGATCAAATTTTAGCCATACTTAGAAAAAAGGAGGCAAAGATGAGAGGGGAAGATAATGATGGCTGTGGCTGTTTGGGCTGGATTTTAACGTTCTTTCTGCTTGTTATGTTCGGATTGATCGGTTTAACCGTATCTTTTGATATGGATACCGGTAAAGATCAGATCATTTATGATAGGCAAGCGGGTAAAATTCTAACAGATTTGAGTTTCTCTCGGTGGTTTATGGATCGAGGTAAATATGGGGATAGAAAACAATATTTTTTTATCCCCGAACAAGCTGTAATTATGGGTGTCACTGCCAACGTATCTTTTAAGGCAAAATTGACAATGCCGCGTTCCGGGGATGCCGTTAGAAGGTTTGTTCTTAGACAGGCCAAGGTAACAGCTGATGAGGATTTATTTAAAGCGCAGGAAGCTTGCGTGGCTTCAGTTATCAGAATTCCGAATAGGGTTGAAAACTATCCGGATATTGCGGTAAGAGCCTGGTCAATTTCCAACATGGATTTCCATTGTCCTTTGGCAGCCGAGTTTGGCTACCAATGGAATGGGAATCTGGAAATTGCCCAATGCTTTAGCCATGAAATAAAAGATTCTCGGGACAAGGGACTATGCGTGGAATTGGTGAGAGGTCGTGAATAAACAAAAAAACGCCGTTCGGTCAATCCGGACGGCGTCTTATATTTTATTTTTTCTTTTTTTCGGTAATTGATTTTAAGCGTTTTCTGTAATCACGGGCAAAGTATAATTTGGAACGATGAACTACTTTGGTATCAACCAGCTCAATTTTATCAATCAAAGGAGAATGGATAGGCAAAATTCTTTCCACACCGATACCTTCGCTGATTTTGCGCACGGTAATGGTCGCTCCTGGTTCATTGCCGTGTTTGCGTGCCAAAACCAGGCCTTCATATACCTGAATTCTTTCTTTTTCTTCACCTTTGGTATTCACGTCTTTGATTTTTAAATGGACGCGGATAACCTGCCCGGGCTTAACTTGGGTTTTATCAATGATTTGTTTGTCTGATACTTTCGCTGTACTCATATTTTTATAATTATGGGGAATTAATTCTACGAAATACGAATTCGTACGAATATACGAATGTAAATTTAAACTTAAAATAAAAGAAATCCCAAAGGATTTACGTAAGTTTATATTACCTGAATAGCTCAAATTAGTCAAGTTTGGGCAGGGTTTTGAGGATCAGGCTGGCTGCCTGTTCAGCTGAAATATCAGTGGTATCAATCACCAGGTCATAATGAGATTCATCGGTATGATCAAGATTATAGTATTTCTTGTAACGTTTTTTATCGTTTTCCACCCTTTTTTTTATGTCTGCTGCCAGATCAATAATTGAATTGATTTCACCTTCATTGCGTAATTTTTTTTCTTTAGCGTTCTGGACTTGTTTCCAGATACGGCGGGCACCTTCTTCCACAGTCACTTTGATAAATATTTTGAATGATTCAGGAATAAAATGAAATTGGGTGCGGCCTTCGACAATAACAGGTCCTTTTTTGGCTACCTGCCTGGCCTGCATGGCGATTTTTTGGTCTATATCAACATCAGTTTCCGGATGAGTCAGGCCATATTCATTTAATTGTTCCAAGGTCATGCCTTTTTCCCGGGCCAGTTCGCGGCGGATGGCGCCAACATAAATACGCTCGGCATTAAGTTTTTCCGAGAGTTTTTGGGCGATGGTTGATTTGCCGGAACCGGGAGTACCAGAGATAGTTATTATTGGGTGCATAGTTTTTATAATTAAGTCTGAAGTTCGAAGTCCGAAGGCCGAAGTTTTATTTATTTAGGTCGCCAATGTAATATTGTTGCAATAAAGTATTAGCATAACTGGAATGTGGTTGGCCCTTATCTTTAGTGGTATAACCTTGAGTGCCGTCTTGGCCGCAGTAAGGCAACATGGTGCGCGCACTGCCCGGGTGTTGATTTAAGTAATTGGTAAAGTCATATACTTTATTATCAATTATCATCCAGCAGCTAGAACCACTATTGTGTTTGGCAATTTCAGCTAAGGTTAAATTTGAACTTGGCACTGTAGTAGCTTGGTTTAAGTTCTGAATAGCCAGAGTATTGGCATCGGCAGGGTATTGCGCAATAAAGCAGTAAATTAATAATAATATAATTCCGGTCCAGAGTAAACCTGCAATTATTTTGAAGCTGCTTTTTCTCAAATTTTCGTGGCGGCCGAGCAAGTGAAATATGCCGGTTAGAGAATGGAGATAAAATAAAAGGATAAACAGGAACAGCATTAAGCCAAGATGCAATTTTAAAGCCAGGCCGGAATTAATCCAGGGCGCCAGAAAAGGTTTGGCTGCAAAAAAGCCGGAAAATAAACTGATCAAAGTGGCAAGCAGTAATAGCCAGGCGGTTAGACGTAAGATTTTTAGATTTAACATAGTTATACTAAGTCTAAAGTCTAAGTTAAGGATTTTAAAATATTTTGAAGTTTAGAAGGTAGTTTGGATTTGAATTCTAATTTTTTACCGTCGAGATTTTTAAAGCTTAGATAGCTGGCATGTAAAAAAGGTCTGTCAATGTCCATTTTTTCCCTGACCCATTTCTGTGTATATAGTTTATCGCCAACGACAGGATGTTGCAAGGCATTAAGATGAGCTCTGATTTGATGAGTGCGGCCGGTTAGAATTTCCACTTCGAGCAATGCTAAATTATTGTATTGTTTAGTAACAGTATAATTAGTTATGGCCTCTTTGCCGCCTTGTTCCTGGGATTTAACAGCCATTTTCCCCTTGGTTTTAGAACGGGCAATCGGCAAATCAATAGTGCCTTCAAGCCTTTCCATTTTGCCGTGCACCAAGGCAGTATAGATTTTTTTGATTTTGCGGTCTTGAAATTTCTTTTTAAAAAAATCAAAAGCTTTTTGGGTCTTGCAGACCAATAATAAACCGGAAACGCTTTTATCCAGGCGATGGACTATGCCCGGCCTTAATTCATTTTCTCCGACTTCGGCAATTTCGGGGTATTTGGCCAAAAGTCCGGCGGCCAGGGTTTTAGGCTCCATTTTTTCAGTCGGGTGGATTAAAAGTCCGGCCGGTTTATCAATGACTAAAATATTATCGTCTTCATAGACAACTTTAAACTTAACAGTTTTATTCGGTTCCAGCTTTTTATCTTTGGTAATGTCTTTGATTTCTTTTGCAATAATTTTAATTTCATCGCCGGCTTTTAAAAAGTGGTGGACACTCGTAATCTCGCCGTTAAGCAAAATCTTGGCGGTTATAATTAATTTTTTAATCTGACTGCGGGTAATAGGCAGTTTCTCGGTGAGGAATTTATCCAGACGCTGGTCGATTTGTTCGGGTTTGATTTTAATTACCATGTATTTATAAGTTACATTCAAAGATTTTTTTTGATTAATTAAAGTTTTTTTATTGTAAAACCTTTAGCCTCGTCATATTCAATATCATGGCCATAAGCATTTAGGCCCTTTTTTACAGCCCAATACTGGGCTTCGGACATAGCAGTTCTGATTTTCCCTGGAATTTGAGTGTCTGTTAAATAAGCCTCAACTACTTTGCCAATTTCCCCATCTATTTGATTTACTGAATCAACCAGTTCTTTGGCATGTTTATCGCTGACTGACCCAATATTAGACATATAAAATCCCTCGTTAATTTTATCACCAAGTAATTGAGTCCCGCGAAAATATTTTTTGGAAATTTAGCTTATTTGATTTAAGGCTTCTTTACTTGGTTTTTCTAGAAAGTAGATCGTTATAGAATCATGCCTCGTGTCC
>JAPLYC010000028.1 GCA_026395755.1 Candidatus Parcubacteria bacterium
AAGGAACAGGGATTTGGTAAACTGCTTTTAGTGCCGATTGGCACGCCTTTGTCTTTTCTGATTGACCGAACTAGGGATTTAATAGTGAAAAAGCATAAAGAAGGCAAACTGCTGGGTACAGACGGGAAAAAGATGGAACTGGATGAGAAACAGCCGATTTATGTTTCAGAGGAATATCAAGACGCTGATGTCAAAGGCGACGTGGTGTATTTCCCGCAGCAGTTTGATAAGCAAAATCACGGCGGTGTACCTAAGACAGAAATTAAAGAAGCTTGGCAAATTTTGTTTGTAGAAGACCATCCTGATTTGCCGGCCAAAGGCAGAGAAATTAAAGGCAGAGAGCAGTTTGATGCCGGCTTAAGCCCTGAAAAATATCTTAAAAAAATTCAAACTGATTCGCAATACGCTAATGAAAAATTCATCACACCTGAAGCACAGCTGATTTATTTCATGGAGTATCTGCAAAGGCATAATCAGGTGATAGATGTCTGGCGAGAAGGTGGTAAAACCTGTTGGAATCTTGGCGCATATTTTAAAAACATTGATTATGTTCCTTTTGGTCGTTGGGATACTAATAAAAATCGGCTTCGTCTGGGTTTGGATGATTCCTATGAGAGTTATAAAACTTATGGAGCGCGTCTTTCAGTGGTTTTTTGATTCCAATCCATAAAGATCAAATTAATAAATTATCCGATCTATGCCAGAAAAGTTTATCGTGCCACCAACCGAACAACCAAAGCGCAGCGAAAACCAGGAGCGGCTGGAGAAAATTTTTGAGTTGAAAAAGCAGTACCAGGAGCAGGTGAAGGCCTTGATCGCGACCGGAGTCATTGAATTACTGCCCGAGACCGGCAAGTACGGGGTTTATGATATCAAGGGCAAAGAGTGTCCGATCCTGAGTTATGACGAGATTTTGAAGCGTATGGAATTAAAGGAAAAGATGCTGACCAAGAAAAAGGAACAGGGATTTGGTAAACTGCTTTTAGTGCCGATTGGCACGCCTTTGTCTTTTCTGATTGACCGAACTAGGGATTTAATAGTGTATGAGAACCAGCCGGTTTATGTTACCGATGAATACAAAGACGCGGATGTCAAAGGCGACCTGGTGTATGGGGTTAAAAAGTTTGATAAAGAAAATCACGGAGGCAAGACCAAAGAGGAATTGATAAAAGAAACAGGTGGTTGGCAGATTGAGCTGATAGAAGATCAGCCAGACTTGCCGGTTCAGGGTAAAGAAATCAAAGGCAGAAAGCAATTTGACGCCAGTCAAAGCCCTGAAGAATATCTGGCCAAAATCCAAACCGATCCGCAATATGCCAATGAACAATTTACTACACCCGAAGCGCAATTGATATATTTCATGGAATATCTGCAAAGAAATAACCTGGTGATAGATGACTGGGATGGCCAAGGCAAAGGCTGCTGGAATGTCGGGGCATATTTTAAAAGCGGTCGCGTCCCGTTCGGCTTTTGGATTCGGAATGATCGGCGGTTCCGCCTGCTTTGGGGTAATCCTGGTGATCTCGCTGACGATTTCGCGGCGCGTTCGTCGGTGGGGGTTTAAATTTGGAATTTGAGTTTTGATTTTTGAGATATTGTCTTTTTGATTTTGAATTTAGGCTACTAATCTACTAATGATGAGGGTAATTGGTGGATTGGGAAATTAGGTAATTAGGGAAATGAATAATATTATAATAACTATATGGAACGTGAAAAATTTATCTCACCGAAAATAGAAAAACCCAAACACAGTGAAACCCAGGAACGACTGGAAAAGCTTTTTGAATTGAAAAAGCAATATCAGGAACAGGTGAAGGCGCTGATTGCCACGGGTGTCATTGAGCTTTTGCCGGAAACAGGCAAGTATGGTGTTTATGATATCAACGGTAAAGAATGCCCGATTCCAAGCTATGACGAGATATTGAAACGCATGGAAGCCAAAGCCGAGATGCTGACCAAGAAACAAGAACAGGGGTTTGGCAAGCTGCTTTTAGTGCCGATTGGCACGCCTTTGTCTTTTTTGATAGATAGAACTCGTGATTTGATCGTCAAAAAGTATAAAGAGGGCAAACTGCTGGGGACAGACGGGGCAAAGCTGGAGCTCAATGAAGACCAGCCGGTTGATGTTGATAAAATTTTTGATGACTCGGATATTAAAGGTGACTTGGTGTATTATCCGCAAAAGTATGATCAGCAAAACCATGGCGGTCGGACAAAAGCCGAACTTTTGGCTGATTTGCTTGCCAGTCCTGGTTTGCAAAGCAAGGGCTGGGAAATTGAATTGATAGAAGATTTACCAGATTTGCCAGCAAAGCGCAAAAGCAAAAAAATCGGGGACAGAAGGCAATTGGGAGCAGGGTTAAGCCCCGGACAGTATTTGAAGATGATATTAAACAGTCAACAATATAACAATGAACAAGGTATAACACCTGAAGCATATTTAATATACTTCATTAACTACCTGCAGGTAAAAAATCAAGTAATTGATGATAGGGAAAACAATAAAGACTTAAGATGTTTTGGTACCGGAGTATATTCGAAAAAGCAAGACTTTGTTCCTTGTATTTATTGGAATCGATATTATCAGAGATTATCTTTACTCAGAATGGGCGACCCGTATTTCCAAGATAAAAAGCTAGATACTTATCGTGCAGCTAAAGATTATGGTACACGTACTACTGTAAAATTTTAAAATATTTATGCCCCACTTTAGTGGGCAAATCTAATAGAAGCTCTGGCCTGCTAAAGCAGGGAATAAGTTTAATAATATGGAACGCGAAAAATTTATATTACCAGCGCAAGAAAAGCCTAAATTGACAGAAACCCAGGAACGTCTGGAAAAGCTTTTTGAATTGAAAAAGCAGTACCAGGAGCAGGTCAAGGCGCTTTTGGAAACGCAGGTGATTGAAATATTACCGCAAGCAAGCGAAAAGGCAGGTAAAGGTATTTTGGGAATGTATGATATTAACGGCAAGGAATGTCCGATCCCGACTTATGATGAGATTCTGAAGCGTATAGAGGCTAATGCTGAATTATTAGAAAAGAAAAGGGCACAGGGGTTTACGGAACTTTTATTAGTGCCTTTTGGCATGAAGCTAAGCGAGTTGGTTGATCGGGGAAAAGATTTATTGAGACAAAAAAGCAGAAACGGTATGCTGCAAGGAACTGATGGTGAAAAATTCCCCTTTAATGATATCAATCCAATTTATTATCGTGATGAATTTATTGATGTTGATGTTAAGGGCGATTTGATTTATGAAATAAAAAAGTATCATCCCCTGGATCACGGCGGTAAAACAAAAGCAGAATTAATAAAAGAAAATAACGGCTGGAAAATCATGCTCTTAGAAGACATGCCGGATTTGTCTGATTTAGAAAACTCAAAAGAAATAGCTGGCCGTAAACCGTTTAAGCTCGGTCAAAGTGCTAAAGAATATTTAAGCTCACAGCGAGTATATTTTATGTACGAAGGTGAACAATTTACTACGCCAGAAGATAATTTGACTTATCTTATTGTTCATCTGCAAAATACCGATCAAGTAATAGACGATATAAATAGAATTACTTGTTTAAATGCCGGTTCATTTTTAAAAAAGCCCACCCACGCGAAGTTGATATTGCCTTCTTTGAGATGGTTCAAGGACACAGGCACTCTTTTTCTTCAGTCTGAAAGATCAGATTCTATTAATAATGAATTCGCAGTCCGATCAACCGTAAAGATTTAAATAAGGTTATGTCTAAACCAACTTTTAAAAAAGAAAATGAACTCTGGGCCAAAGGTTACGATCTAGTCGCCGGCATTGATGAGGTTGGTCGCGGAGCCTGGGCCGGGCCGATTGTGGCGGCCGGGGTTATTTTTGCCAAAGATTTAAAAATAAAAGGCTTGAATGATTCTAAAAAAGTTTTGCCGGCGAAGAGGGAAGAGTTAGCAGGAATTATAAAAGCTAAAGCTTTAGCTTGGACAATTCAGGTAGTAGAACATGACGTAATCGATGAAATCGGTGTGGGCAAGGCAAATGCCTTAGTCATTGATAAAGTCATTAATGCTTTAAACCCCAAGCCTCATTATTTATTAATCGATAAAGCCAGTGTTACAAAATATAAAATTAGGATTCCCTGGGAAACCATTATCAAAGGGGACAGTAAAATATTTTCCATTGCCGCCGCCTCTATCATTGCTAAAGTTGCTAGAGATGAAATGATGCTAAAATTAGCTAAAAAATACCCAAAATATGGGTTTGAAAAACATAAGGGTTACGGCACTGAATTGCATCAGAAAATGCTAAAATTGTATGATATTTGTCCGATTCATCGCAAATCTTACCGACCGATATCTCAACCAAGCCTGTTAAATTTTGAAGAGGCTTGATTTATTTCATTTTTCAGGATAAAATTAACAGTGAAACTTAGAAATGGTTGTGGATAACTTGTCTTTACCGCAAAACTCGTATGAGTCCTTTTTTTTTTCAAATATAGTTTATAGATTATAGATTCTAGTTTTTTAGATTTTAGTTTCGTTTATGGAAGATTTAAATAAAAAAGATGGAAAAATTAATAAGCCCTGGTGGCAGGATTCGGTCATGCTGTTTACTCAGCTTTCAGGCTGGATCGGGATCCCGGTTATTTTGGGAATTTTTCTGGGCAGATGGCTGGATCAGAAATAT
Source organism: Candidatus Parcubacteria bacterium (assembly GCA_026395755.1). Lineage (GTDB taxonomy): Bacteria > Patescibacteriota > Patescibacteriia > CAIXNZ01 > CAIXNZ01 > JAPLYC01. The sequence continues at coordinate 4,665 of JAPLYC010000028.1, forward strand.
GGCACAGAACCCTGGCTATTTTTAACCACAGTCGGCGCGGCTTTTATTATTTCCATGGTCGGCATTGTTAAAGAAGCTGGCGCGGCTATGGAAAAAATAGAACAAGAATCAAAGAATAAAAAAAATGATATCAGGAAATGACATTAATTTAATAGAAACTGCCTTGCCGATAGAAACACAGGCTGAAACCGAGCATACGCTTTATGCGGAACCGCTTTGGCATGGTAAGTATTTTACAGTGACCAATTCCATGATCAATGCCTGGGTTGTTGTTTTAATTGTTATTGTACTTTCGCTAGTGATAAAAAAAAATCTAAAAAAAATTCCCTCAGGTATACAGAATTATGCCGAAGTTGTGGTAGAAGGTGCCTTAAATATGGCCGATTCGGTTACCGGAAGCAGGGCTAAAACTTTGAAATTTTTCCCTATTTGTTTCGCTTTATTTGTTTTTATTTTATTAAATAACTGGCTGGGTATTTTACCGGGCGTAGGTTCCATTGGTTTTAATCTGGCAGAAGATGGCCGTAAAGTCTTTGTGCCTTTATTCCGCGGAGGTACTGCTGATTTAAATACTACTTTAGCTCTGGCTTTGATCGCTGTTATCGGTTCAAATTTGGCTGGCGCAGTTTTTACAGGTACCTGGAATTATTTTAATAAATTTATCAATATCAAGGCTTTTTTAGCCATTCCCAAAAAGATTTTTAAGGATCCGACAATAATTTTGGTTAATCCTATTAAGGCTTTTGTTGGTATAGTTGAAATTATCGGTGAAATCGCCAAAGTCGCTTCACTGTCTTTCCGTCTTTTTGGCAATATCTTTGCCGGCGAAGTGCTTTTGGCATCAATGGCAGCCTTGTTTGCTTTTTTTATCCCCATACCGTTTATGTTTCTGGAAATAATTGTCGGAATCATTCAGGCTTTGATTTTTGCGGTTTTGACCTTGGTTTATCTGACGATTGCGACGACCAAAGAAGAACATTAGGCTATACGAAATACGAATCTTTACGAATATACGAATCGTTATTATCCGGAAATTTGTATATTCGTAGCTATTCGTAATTTCGTAGGAAAATATTGCTATTAATTTATTTTAAGCTGTGGCGAACGACTTTAAATATTTAAACAGTCAGTCGAGTCCAAACAGCGATAAAGGAAAATTTTTATGGAGTTAACTATGCTTGCCAAAGCCCTGGCTATCGGCATCGGCTCAATTGGACCTGGTTTGGCCATCGGTAAAATCGGCGCCAAAGCCATGGAATCAATCGGTAGAAATCCGGAAGCAGCCGGCAAAATTTTAGTACCCATGCTTTTAGCCGCTGCTTTTGCTGAAGCTATCGCTATTTACGCGTTGGTTATTGCTTTTTCTATCAAATAATTTCTGGCTTAAAAGAGGTTAGTTTAATAACCTAGCCTCTTTCTGCTAACAATTATTTGAGGAATTGGGAACTGGGAATTTGGAATTGGATATCGGAAGTAAATTATTCCAAGTATTAATTCCTGATTCCTTATTACCTAATCCCAAATTTATATGGAGTCACTTATTTCAACATTTCATTTAGACGTCAAATTAATCATTGCCCAGTTGTTTAATTTCGCTATTGTGGCTTTGGTTTTGTGGTTTTTTGCATTAAAGCCACTTTTGAAAGTCATGTCTGAACGCACTAAAACAATTGAAAAAAGCTTGTCTGATGCCAAGAAAATTGAGGAAAGACTGGCCAAGACTGAGGCGGAAAAAAGACAGATCATTGAAGTTACCAAGAAAGAAGCAGCTGGTATTTTAGAAGAGACCAATAAAAAGGCAGAAGCTAACAGGAAAGATACAGTAAATAAAGCCAAGGAAGAAATTGAAAAGCTGGTGGAAAAGGGCAAAATACAGTTGGTTTCAGATAAGGAAAAGATGCTGGCTGAAGTTAAGGCTCAGGTAGCTGATTTGGTTGTTGATGCGACTAAAAAGGTTTTGGGTGAGGCTTTGACTAAGGAGGTTGATAAAAAAGTGGTGGAGGAAGCAATTAAGAAGATTCGTTAAGCGTTAAACGGCAACGATGCCCGTATCGTTTAACGTCTATCAGTTATCGTGTTTAAAAATATGCGTAAAATATCGATTAAAAAGTACGCACAAGTACTATACGAAATAACTAAAGATTTGCCCAAGGAGCAGATTAAGGTTGAAATTGACAATTTTTTAAAGTTGGTTGTCAGAAATAAGGATTCTAAACAGTTAAATAAGATTTCTTTGGCTTTTGATGACTATGCGAAAAAACAGGAATCAATTGTTGATGTTCAGGTTGTTTCGGCTGAAGCTTTAAGTCCCGGCCAAAAAGAGGATCTGAAAAATCATATTAAAAAAGAACAAAAGGTTAAAACTGTGAATTTAGATGAAAAAACAGATAAGAGCTTATTGGGAGGATTTGTTCTGAGAATCGGCAACACTATTTTTGACGCTAGTTTGAAAACACGATTGGAGGAATTGCGAACTGAAATGAAAAAATCTTAAGGCCGAAGGATTGAATTTGTAATCAGTAATCCAAAATCTAATACCTAAGCCGCGTAGCGGCATCCCGCTTCGCGGGAAAATCTATAATCTAATATCTAACTTAAAAATATGAGCAATAGAGATCTAGTCATTGAATCATTAAAACAGCAAATTAAGGATTTTAAAACCGGCTTAAAGATTGAGAAAACCGGCACAGTCGTAGAAATCGGTGACGGTATTGCCAGAATTTCCGGTTTGTCTGACTGCATGTCAGCGGAAATGTTGGAATTTCAGACAAAAGGCGAGCCTGTTTACGGCGTGGCTTTGAATCTGGAGGAAGATTCTGTCGGCGCCATTATCTTGGGTGATTATCTGGAAATTAAAGAAGGTGACACTGTCAAAACTACCGGCCGTATTTTGGAAGTTCCAGTTGGTGAAATGATGATTGGACGTGTAATTAATCCATTAGGCCAGGCTTTGGACAGCAAAGGTGAAATCAAGACTAAGAAATTCTATCCGGTTGAAAAAATCGCTCCCCGCGTCATTACTCGCGAAGGTGTAAGACAACCGTTACAAACCGGTATTAAAGCTATTGATGCCATGATTCCGATCGGACGCGGGCAGCGCGAATTGATTATTGGCGATCGTCAGACAGGTAAAACCGCAATTGCCATTGATACGATTATTAACCAGAAGGGTCAGAATGTAATTTGTATTTATGTAGCCATTGGTCAAAAGGAATCAAAGATTGCCAAGATTGTGGCTGAATTGGATAAACGAGGAGCTTTGGATTATACGGTTATTGTTTTAGCCGGTGCTTCTGATCCTGCTGCTTTATCATTTATTGCGCCTTATGCCGGCTGTGCTATTGGTGAATATTTTATGGACCAGGGTAAGGATGTTTTGGTGGTTTATGATGATTTATCCAAACATGCCGTGGCTTATCGCCAGATTTCTTTGCTTTTAAGAAGACCCCCTGGACGCGAAGCTTATCCCGGTGATGTCTTTTATTTACATTCTCGCTTGCTGGAACGTGCAGCTAAGTTAAATAAAAATTATGGCGGCGGCTCCTTAACGGCCTTGCCGATTATTGAAACCCAGGCCGGTGATGTTTCCGCTTATATTCCCACTAATGTAATTTCCATTACAGACGGCCAGATTTATCTGGAGAGTGATTTATTTTATCAGGGCATTCGTCCCGCTTTAAATACCGGTATTTCCGTGTCCCGCGTGGGTTCAGCCGCTCAAATCAAAGCCATGAAAAAAGTGGCCGGACGACTCAAACTGGATATGGCGCAATACCGCGAAATGGCAGCCTTTGCTCAGTTTGGTTCTGATTTGGATGAAGCAACCAGAAAACAGATTATTCGCGGCCAGCGTATGCAGGAAATTTTAAAGCAGGATCAGTATGTGCCCATGCCGGTCGCTAATGAAGTGGCGATTATTTACGCCGGCGTTAACGGCTATCTGGATGATGTCCCTGTGGAAAAAGTTTTGCAATTTTGCATTGATTTTGACAAATATCTGAATGTTTCCGGCAAAGATTTATTGAAAAAAATTACTGAAGAGAAAGATATTAGTGAGGATGTGGCAGGGAAATTGAAAGAAGTTGTTAATGATTTTAAAAAGACTTTGGATTATCTAACAAAATAACAATAAACAAATTACAAATTACAAATAAATTTCAATATTCAAATATCAAATTATAAACGTTAATTTCCTTGGTTATTGTAATTTGCTATTTATTTGGAGCTTGGAATTTGAAATTTGGAAATTATTTTTATGCCCAATACCCGCGACATCAGACGTCGTATAAAATCTATCCATAATACCAAAAAGATCACCAAGGCCATGGAAATGGTAGCTTCTTCCAAGATGAGAAGGGCGGTGAAAGGAGTTTTGGCTTCCAGGCCATACTCTGATTTGGCATGGCAGCTGATTACGCACGTAGCTGGCAAAGCCAAGATCACTGCGAATCGGCTTTTGGATAAACGCAAAGAAATTAAAGCTATCGGTATTGTGTTGGTTACCTCCAACCGCGGTTTGTGCGGTTCTTTTAACCAACAGGTCATAAAAAAAACCGTGGAAATAATTAAAAAAGGCAAAGCTCTTAATCAGGACTTAAAGATTGAAATAATTTGTGTGGGTAAAAAAGGCGGCCGCTCCATGCTGCGTCTGGGGTATAAAGTGGTGGCGGAATTTGATAAACCGGATATACTGAATAATGTTTCGGATGTCCGGCCGATGGCAAAATTGATTATGTCTGAATTTTTAAAGAAAAAATATGATAAAGTATTTTTAGTTTATACTGATTATATCTCCGCCTTAAAACAGGTCCCGCAGGTTAAACAGATTTTACCGATTGAAGCAGCGCCGGATTTTTTCGAAAAAGTAAGTGAACAAAAGGTAAGAAATTTTGAGTATAAATTTGAACCGCCGGCCAAAGAAATTCTGGCTGAATTATTACCCAGATTGCTGACATCTCAGGTTTTCCAGGCTTATCTGGAAAGTAATGCTTCGGAACAATCGGCCCGTATGATTTCCATGAGAAACGCGTCAGACGCAGCCGGTGACATGATTAACGAATTAACCTTAATTTTCAACCAGGCGCGCCAGTCGGCGATTACCAGGGAAATTGCCGAAATCGCCGGCGGTAAAGCCGCACTGGAATAATGACAAATGACAAAATTTAAATAACAAAAAAATATCAAATATTAAAATCTTCCGCCGAAGGCGGATCCGCCTCCGGCGGAAAAATCTATAATCTAAAATTTATGAATAAAGGTAAAATCAAACAAGTTATCGGCGCGGTCGTTGATGTGGCATTTGAAGACAAATTGCCTGGGATTTATAATGCCTTAGAAGTTGAACTATCGTCCAAGGAAAAATTAATTCTGGAGGTTCAGCAGCATCTTGGTTCAAATTTGGTCAGAACAGTGGCGATGGGTACTACTGATGGCTTAAGAAGGGAACAGGAAGTCATTGACACCGATGCAGCGATTTCTGTGCCGGTTGGTGAAGCCACTTTGGGCCGCATGGTGAATGTTTTGGGTGAACCTCTGGATGAAGGTAAACCAATTGAATCCAAAAAGGTTTATCCGATTCACAGGCCTGCTCCTGAATTTAAAGACCAGTCAACTAAAGCGGAAATTTTGGAAACCGGCATCAAAGTCATTGATTTA
>JAPLYC010000055.1 GCA_026395755.1 Candidatus Parcubacteria bacterium
GTTGAAAATCGATATTGAAATCTTGCCCCTGAGTAAGTTTATTCCGGCATATAAATAGGGAAGCAAAATCCCCGCATCAAATGATGCAGGGATTTTTTAATTGCCGTTAATTTCTTTTCGATTTTTCAGGGCATTCATCAGGGTAATTTCATCAGTATATTCCAGATCCGCGCCGACCGGCATACCGCGGGCTAAGCGAGTTATTTTAACTTTAAAAGGTTTTAAAAGGTTATTTAAGTAAATCATGGTGGCTTCGCCTTCCATGTCAGGATTAAAAGCTAAGATGATTTCGACAAGCTTGTTTTTTTGCAGTTTAGCCAAAAGGTCATTGATTTGCAGGCGATCCGGGTTTATACCGTTTAAAGGATCTAAAACCCCGCCCAAGACATGATAGAGTCCCTTAAACTCTCCGGTGTTTTCAATGGCAGCCAAGTCATGCGGTTCAGCTAAAACACAAATTTTACTTTGATCCCTGGTTTTATCGCTGCAAAGAATACAAGGGGTTTTTTCGGAAATATTGTGACAGCTTGAACAGTGAATGACTGAATTGCTGAGTTGCGATAGGGAAGCGGCAAATTCTTCAATTGAGTATTTGGGCTGGCGTAACATAAAGAAAGCCAGTCGTTCGGCTGTTTTGGGACCAATGCCGGGTAGTTTGCAGAATTGGTCGATGAGGTTTTGGATGGGTTTGGGAAATCTGATCATATTGTTGGAAAGCACCAAATATCAAATCGCAAATCTCAAATAAATTACAATATTAAAATCACAAAATACAAACTGTTTGATGCTTGGGGTTTTGGATTTGAGATTTATTTGGAGCTTGGTATTTGGAATTTGTAAGTTACATCTCTGGCATTTTGAACCCGGATTGCTGCATTTTTTCCGCCATAATGCGCTGGATTTTTTTAATCGACTCATTGGTTGCGTCTTTAATCGCGTTTTGTAGTTTTTCTTTATTATCGGGTGAAAGTAATTCTGGATCAATTTGAATATCTAAAACTTCCTGATTACCGTTTATTTTAACTTTTACTTTGCCCCAGGCTGCATCGGCTTCAGCTGATTCTTGTGCCAGCATATTTTGCATTTGCTTGGCCTGGTTTCTTAAGTCTTTGAATTGTTTGAGTTTGTTGAACATGTGTTTAGAGTATAGATTTTAGTATTTTAGATTATAGTAGATAGGTATATTTTATCTGGAAAATTGAGTTTAGGCAAGAATTTGGTTGACTCAAATTGTAATAAAGGTTATAAATAAATTAGGAGGTCAATTGGTAGTTGACTTACTACCTGTCAGAAACAAATTCTGATAAAGGAGGTACGGGGATGCAGACCATTGGCATAGCAGGTCTTCTGATTGGCGCAGTCATCTTGTTGTTACTCATCTTTGGGGCTAACTACATCCACGAAAACTATCCGGAATGGCTTTAACCACGAAAACCGCTCTAAAAAGGGCGGTTTTTCATTGAGGCTTGACAAAATCATTAAAATATGATAAGCTGTGATGTTACGGTTTAATAGCGTAAAGTTGCTTTAAATTCAAGGTTATCAACCAAAAGGAGGCTTTCAGATGGACATGAGCATGATTCAGGTGATGGTGATCGCGGTTTGCGCCGTGATCTTGGTTGCGGGCATGATCCTGCGCTCCAAGGGCGTCAGCATCGCCAGCGTCGTCGAGCAGGTTCAGGCAACCCTGAATCCGGCCAACGCGCTCCTGACCGTGGTCGAACGCAAGGCCAAGGCCAAGGATCGGAAGAACCGGCGCCGCATCGGTTGGGCCAAACGGCGACTCGTGTCCTATTACCAGATCTGCCACAATGGGACCCGCGTCAAGGCCATGAACCATCTGAACAAGATGGCGTATAGCCTGAACCCGTTCAACGCCAACCTGGCGCTGGAAGTGCTGGAGCTGTTGGCTCTGGGACATGGCGATCAGAAGTTCAGCGCTCGGGCCATGGAGGTCATCAAATCGGTATCTCCGAGGCGAGCCCTCAAAGTCCAGATCGAATACAACAAGGCCGCCATGCCGGAAATCACCCAGTACATTCAGCCTCGGGCCGCTAAGCTCGAGCAGGTGCCCCAGGGAATGCCCCAGACCGCCTAAAAATCATTCAGAAAAAACAAGAGAGAGCTCCAACGAGAGCCCTCTTTTTTTAATAATCAATAATCAAATCTCAATAACCAAATAAATTCAAATATCAAATAAAAAATAACAAAATCCTTTGGGTATTTGAATTTTGTTATTAATTATTGTTTGGTGATTGATTATTGGTTATTTGTCATTACCCAAAGTTTGGGAGTTGCATATCCGGAGCTTCAAAGTCTTCGGGTTTTTTGTTTTTGACAAAAACAGGTCCTGCGCTGCCAAAGCCCGGTCCTTTTTCCAGATTGCGGAAGCTGACTTTTTGTTCATCAAAGAAAAGTTTGATCATACCGGTCGGGCCGTTTCTGTGTTTGGCAATATGAATTTCAGCAATATTGCGGCGGTCTAATTCCAAATCCCGCTTATAAACTGCTTCACGATAAATAAACATAACAATGTCAGCATCCTGTTCAATAGAGCCTGATTCGCGCAAATCAGCCAGTTTCGGAATCGGGGGAGTTCTAGTTTCAACCGAACGGTTTAACTGAGATAAAGCTAAAATCGGAATGTTCAGCTCTTTGGCAACCTGCTTTAAGCCGCGGGTAATTTCGGAAATTTCCTGAACGCGGTTATCAGTGCGGTATTTGGCTTCCATTAATTGTAAGTAGTCCAGTACGATTAAGCCGAGATTGTGTTCCATTTGCAAACGTCGCGCTTTAGTCCTGATATCCATTATATTGGCACTGGCAAAATCATCTATAAAAATTGGGGCTTCGGCCAAGACGCCCATGGCATGTCCGATTCTGGGAAAATCATCATCTTCTTCACGGTCAGACAAACGGCCGGTTCTCATTTTCCATAAATCAACATTGGCTTCAGCGCAGAGCATGCGGTCAACCAGCTGCTCTTTGGACATTTCCAAGCTGAAAATACCGACAGGAATTTTATGCTTCACCGCCACATTGCGGGCAATATCCAAAGCTAAGGTAGTTTTACCGACAGAAGGACGGGCGGCCAGGATAATCAGATCTGATTTTTGCAGTCCTGCCAGCAAATTATCCAAATCAGTATAGCCTGTCGGCACACCGCGCATTTTGCCTTTTTCTTTATGCAATTCATCAATTCTTTCAAAAGTGTCGTTTAATATGGCAGTTATGGGTACAAACATTTGTTTTTGGTGGCCCTGGGATACGGAAAATAATTTTTGTTCAGCCCGGTCAAGAATATCAGTTACATCTTCATCTTCATCATAGCCAATGGCGGATATTTCCGAAGCTGATTTTATTAGATTTCTTAAGGTCGCCTTTTTTTGAACAATTTGAGCATAATTAGCCACGTGGCTAGAAGTAGGCACCATATTGCTTAATGACGCGAGATAACTGCGGCCTCCAATTTGATCCAGCTGGCCTTTTTCAACCAGGCGGTTTGCCAGAGTCAGAAGATCAATGGGGTCTCGCTTACTATACAAATCAATAATCGCTTCAAAAATTATTCGATGTTTGTCCATGTAAAAATCCTCAGCATCAACAATATCTGCTACGCTAATAATGGCGTCTTTATCAATCATAAGCGAGCCGAGCAGGGATTGTTCGGCTTCCAGGTTTTGAGGTGGTAATTTTTGGAGAAGTTCTTTGTCGGATTTAGGCATAGGTTGAGGCTTAGAGCTCAAAGCTCGAAGCTATAAGTTATTTCATCTTATCCTATTTTATCAGATCAACGCAAGTCGCAATTGTTCACAAGATGTTAATAATAAAAAGACTAGACAAACTCGAGGCTTTATGTTAATTTGGGGGCATGGAACTTTGAAAATACTGGGATTTTCTCAGTATAAAATATCAAGGTAAAAAAGGAGGCAGAGATGATTCCAAGGTACACCAGAAAGGAAATGGGCAAGCTTTGGTCTGACTATTTTCGGTTCCAGACATGGCTCAAGGTTGAGTTCGCGGTCATTTTCGCGAAGTTGGTTCTCGGTCTGGTTAAAAACCCTAAAGAGGTTGAGGCCGAGCTGAAAAAAGCCAAAAGGCTTAGCCGCGGCAAAAATCCCAAAATCAAGATAGACCCGGCCGCGATTGACGAGATCGAGTCCAAGGTGACTAAACATGATGTCATGGCTTTTGTGCGGTTCATCACGGAGCAGCTTAAGGCCTTGGGGTTTAAACATCTCCTGCCGCTTTTTCATCAAGGATTGACTTCTTATGACATCGTTGATACGGCATTATCGTGCGTACTGATTAAAGCGATTGATATTATTATCGCTGATCTGCACGAACTGATTTCGGTAATGAAACAAAAGGCCTGGCAGTTCCAAAAGACAATCCAAATCGGCCGGACCCACGGTATTCAAGCCGAACCCATTACTTTTGGGTTTAAACTACTAGGCTATGTGGATCAGCTGGAGAGGAACTTGTTATTGCTCAAGCAATGCAGGAAAAATTTAGCAGTGGGTAAAATTTCAGGTGCTGTCGGTACCTATGCCAACATTAATCCGGAGATTGAAAAGCTAGTCTGCAAGCAGCTCGGCCTTAAAGCGGCAAAGATTTCAAGTCAAATCCTAGCGCGCGATCGTCACGCCTTTTTCGTCTGTATGATGGCAATCATCGGCTCAATCCTGGACGGCATCTCTACTGAACTGCGCAACCTGCAGCGGACCGAAATCGGAGAGGTTGAAGAAGAGTTCGTGCGCGGCCAAAAGGGCAGTTCGGCCATGCCGCACAAGCGTAACCCGATTGGCCTTGAAAACGCTTGCAGCCAGGCTCGCATTTTGCGCGGCAATGTCATACCTGGGCTGGAAAACATTATCACCTGGCATGAACGCGATTTGACCAACAGCGCAAACGAGAGGGTCATCCTGGCAGACTGTGCAGTTATCATGGACTACTGTCTGGTTCGGCTGACCGGCATCATTAAAAAGCTTACGGTCAATGAGCGACGCATGCAAAAGAACCTGGATCTTACTGGTGGCATGGTCTTCTCGCAAAAAGTCATGCTGGCTTTAACCAAAAAGGGCATGCCGCGTGAAGAGGCACATACACTGGTTCAGAATCTTTGCTGGGAATGCTATGATGATCCTGATGGTCTGACCTTTAAGAGGCGCGTTGAAAAACAGCTTTACGGCAAGCTCAGCCCCAAACAGATCGCTGCTTGCTTTGATCCGCGGCAGGATCTTAAAAACATTCCGATCATTTTTTCGCGCTTCAGACAAGAAGCAGCGTAAAAAAATATAAAATAAGCCCTGAACCGTACGGTTCAGGGCTTTTCTTTTTGCGAAAAGAATTATTGCTTGGCAAAGACGCGGTGTTGTTAGAGGTTCGGCCTCCAATTTGAAGGCCGAACCTCTGTTGCCTCAGTGCTTGGCAAAGCCGCGGTTTTCCGGGGCTACGAATGCTACGGACAGTCCGGACTTTTTGAATAGTTCCTGGACTTTGGGCAGTTCTTTGCCGTCAGCGGTGACCACTCCGCCTTTGCAGCCGGCGTCGATAAGCAGTTCCGTGCCTTCACGCGCATCAGCGAGCAGGAAAGCATGAACAATTTTGGCCCAGGCTTTGAGATTTTCTCTGGGGGTCATTTTTTTCTTGAAGGCGTCAATATCATACTCGGTGAAGCTTTTGAAGATCTGCTTGATTTTGGCTTCATCAAGTTTGCTTTCCGCAAACGGGAAAAATGCGTCAGAGGCAAAGACAGAGCCCTTGGTGTCATGTCCGGCGCGGATGGCGCGATTGAGACAGAGCTGAACGCAGGCAATGCGATCCTGCTGGCCGCAGCCCAGACCGATGAGCATGCCATCTTTGGCCAAAGCCACGGTGTTGGAGCTGGCTTTCCAGCAAATGGCCCAGGCAATGAGCAGGTTGTCGAAATCGTTGTTGGAAAGCGGGTCATTGACCCATTCCTTAACACCTTCCGGCGTCAAGATGAATGGATATTGCTTTTGACGCAGGTATCCGCCTCTGACCGGTTTGAACATCCAGGTCGTCGCGGGCAAGAAAGGATTTCGCAACTTTGTATTGGAAAGTAGCCGCCGTTTTTCGTACTTGTTGAGGATTTCGACTGCCTCGGGTGCAAAGTCCGGTGCCATGATCAGATCCAGGCCCCATTTTTCTCTGCCGATATTCATTTTTGGCGGAACCTGGAAAAGCAAGTTGCCCAGTTCACCGATAATTGGAAAGTTGGTGATGACTTCGCCACCCATGACAGCGACTGTGTCTCCTGAAAGCGCCTTCAAAAGCGCCAGACCAGGATCCTCCCAGTCAATGGCCGCTCCGCAGGGATTGCCATGCTTGCCGGCAATGGCAATGTAAGGCATTTTGCCTCTTGAGAGACGGAAGGCTTCAGCCAGGGTGCACATGATTTCCAGCACGCCATTGGCATCGGCCAAAGCAGTGTAGCTGGGATTGCCGGATTCCACTTTGAAGCGGTGAATGGCCAAAGGATCGTTGTTGTCAGGCTCGGAAAATAGAGTTGCCGGATTTTGGCATTTGTTTTCGGCGTAGGCCAAATCCGCGACCCACTGCATCATCAAGGCATTTAACTTGCCTTCGCTGTGGAAATTCGCTGACTGGGCGCAGTAGCCACTGACCACGAATTCGGCTTTGGCGCGAAGTAGCTGATACTGATCATCTTCCAGGTCGCCATGATCCCGAAGCTGTTTGATGACCCAGTTGCGGTCAGCCGCGTCGCAGATAACGATGCGTCTGCCCTTGGCAGCGCTGCGAACCATGGTGGGTCCGCCGATGTCGGTCTGCTCAATAACTGAATCGACGGTCGCGTCAGGCTTGGCAATGGCTTCGGAGAGCGGATAAAAATCACAGCAGACCAGACCGATCATAGGTAATCCGAGTTTTTTCATCTCCTCCATATCGTCCATCTGGCAGCGCGCCAAAAGTCCGGCATGAAGTTCCCGCGACAAAGTGACCACTCTGTGTCCTAACATCGCGGCGCCACCGACCAGGTCGGCCACGTCAGTGACTTTGAGGCCGGCTTCGGTCAGTTTTTTGGCTGTGCCGCCGGAAGAGAGAATGAACCAGCCCATTTCAATCAGAGCCTTGGCAAAGTCCACGATTCCGGTTTTATCATAAACCGAAATTAAAGCCACGCCCTTGGTTCCTTTGGGAACCTTGAATTTGGGCTTGGTTGCGGTTGGTGCAGCAGATGGTTTTCCTTTTTTCGCCGTTTTCATCTTTCTTGTTTTCTCCTTTTTGAAATCTGTTTTTTTCTTCGCCGGGATTTTTACCATGACACTTCCTCCTTTACTTTAATTTAACCTGAAAAATCAGGTTTTGTCTAATGTACAAAGATGAAGCTAGTTAATCAAAAATTAAAAAGATTGTCAATTGACAAGAATCTAATAATAAGCTAATTTTTAAACGAAGTATAATAGGCAAGGGGATATGGAATGTATTTTTAAAACCCTACGGGGAAAGGAGTTGCAAATGGCGATACGAGTGGCGATTAACGGTTTTGGCAGGATTGGCCGGCTGGTTTTGCGGGCCATGGCCGAGAGAGGTGAATTAGGCACTTTTATCAAAGTGGTAGCAGTGGTGGATGTGGCCACTGATGCTGAATACTTTGCCTATCAGCTCAAATACGACTCGGTTCACGGCAAGTTTCCCGGCGACGTTTATTCGTTGCGAGCGAAAGAAGAGGATACGGAACATACAATTCTGGTGGTCAATGACCAGAAAATCAAATGCATCAAAGCGCCCAAAGATCTGGCCGAACTTCCCTGGAAAGAAATGGAAGTGGATGTGGTCATTGAAGCCACGGGTATTTTCGTTGACGACGTTGCCTGCCAGAAACATCTGGACGCCGGCGCCAAAAAAGTCGTCATCACCATGCCCGGTAAGGGCAATGTGCCCATGTTCGTAGTCGGCGTCAATCATCTCAAATATGATCCTAAAAAAGATCATATCGTGTCCAATGCTTCCTGCACCACCAATTGTCTGGCACCTTTGATCTGGGCTTTGCTTAAGTCCGGAATCGGAGTGGAAAAAGGATTGCTTAATACCATCCATGCTTATACTGCCACGCAGAAAACCGTTGACGGACCTTCCAAAAAGGACTGGCGCGGCGGTCGGGCAGCCGGAATTAACATGATTCCATCAAGCACTGGCGCTGCCAAGGCAGTGGGCAAAGTAATTCCGGAAATGGCCGGACGTTTCAATGGCCTGTCGGTGCGGGTGCCTGTAGCGGATGTTTCCATGGTCGATTTCACTTTTTTGGCCGGACGCGATACCTCTATCGAGGAAATCGACGCGGCCATGAAAGAAGCAGCAGAAACCTATCTCGCTGATATACTGGGGTATACCAACGAGAACGTGGTTTCTACTGACCTGGTTCATGATCCAAGGTCTTCCATCTATGACTCGTTGGCAACAGTGGAAAATGCCCTGCCTGGAGAAAAAAGATTCTTCAAGATCATTGCCTGGTATGACAATGAGTGGGGCTATTCCAATCGGGTCATTGACCTGATACTGAGCATGGCCAAAAAAGAAGCAGAGCTGGCTTTAGCAGCTTAAAAACAACAAGCCCTGTGCGTATAATGCGCGCAGGGCTTTTAAATTCGTAAAGCGTTATTCGGTAACGAAGCCGGTTTCGTTTAGCGTCTAACGGTTAAGTATTTCAAAAGACGCTAGACTTAACCGTTTTACGTTACGGGCGTCGTAACCTATTGACGATAGACGAATTGCTTGTTAAGGTTTTTACATATTTCGTACTTTGTAAGCAATCAGGCTTTGCCTGGTTAAAGATTAACCCAAAAAGAAAAGCCCTCCTACACTAAAGCTATGGAGGGCAAGGAGGAAGGAAGATGGCCCACATGCCCAACGGATTGGAGTCGCCACAATTGGCAGGATTGAATTTGCTTCACGACGGCAAGGTTCGGGGAACCTATAATGGTTTACCCGGCAGAGACGACTTGCTTCTGCAATTCGTTTCCAACCGCATCTCGATTTTCAATTTTATCCTCAATGCCTTGGTTCCGAAAAAGGGGGAGATCCTGGCAGCCATGACAGTATTTTGGCTGACGCAAGTTTTGAAAAACTTCAAGTCACATCTAGTCGCTTTCGGACCTGACATCAATGAGTATCTCCCCAAGGAATTGCAGGACAATGCTGAGTTGCTACGACGCGCTCTGATCATCCAAAGGCTTGAACTGGCGCCGATAGAAGCCATCGTCCGTGGTTATCTGACCGGTTCTGGATGGAAATCATATGAAAAAACCGGACAGTGTTACGGTCATATTCTGCCCCCGGATCTATGGGATGGTGCTAAGCTGCCATTTCCAATTTTTACTCCGACTGAAAAGTCGGATGATGATCCGGCCATTGACCATGAAAAAGTGGTAAAACTTTACGGCGGCGTGATTGAACGAGTGGCTTTGCAGACTTATATGCAGGCTGCCGAATATGCTTTGTCTCACGGTATTATAATTGCCGATGACAAAGAAGAAGAGACCGTCGACGGCATCATTGGCGATGAAGTCCTGACCCCCGATTCCAGCCGTTTCTGGGACAGGACAGAGTGGGAAGAAGCAGCCAAGAAAAAGAAGTCACCGCCATCATGGGACAAGGAATTCACCCGCAAGTGGGGTAAGGGTGAAGGGATTGATAATCTTGATCCCACCAACCCGGAACACATCGCCAAGGTCGAAGCACTGGGACTTCCGGCTGAAGTCGTGCGCATGACTCAACAGATTTATCGCGCCATTTTCTACCGTCTGACCGGTATGAAACTGGAAAAGTTCCAGCGCGAAGTCATGGGTATTGCCGACGCCAAGGGACCCAATGTCAATGTCGCAGTGGTGATCGGCAGCGAGTCTGATCTGTGGCAATGCGAATTCGGCTTACTTGAGCTTGATAAGCATCAGAGATTCGGACGGGGCGAGATTGATTACAACGTCATCAGCTGTCACCGCAACCCCAACGAGCTTAGGAATTTTGCCGAGCAGGAAAATCCTGACGTGGTTGTCGCCGGAGCCGGTATGGCAGCGGCTTTGCCCGGGATCATAAAATCGCTTTTTGCCAGTTTTGGCAAGGCAATACCGGTTATCGGAGTTGCTTTTGACTCAAATCCGCCGAATCCGAGAGCAACCTTGGCTGCCCAGCTTTCTATCGAAGAATTGCCGGGTAAGCCAGTGATTTTACAGCCTGATGGCAAGGCCTTTACCGGTAAAGACGGATTCAATGCTGCCTGCAAACTGGCGATTGAAGCCGATTTTAAGCCCGAGGCCATCAAGGAACAAAAGCCGGCTAAGCTCCATGAGAAATTACCAATCGGTATGTTTCGTCAGAGCTGAGATTCTGCAGACAGAATAAAACAAGCGGTTTGGAATTAATTTCCAGACCGCTTTTAAATTTAGCAATTGACAAAATGAAATTTTCTTGCTAAACTGTAACCACCTTCACTTGTTTAAAGAGAATAAATGCCAGTCCTCCTCGGATGCTGTAAAAGAATGGAAACTCAAAAAAGTGTTTCCAAACAGCAACCCGAAACCGGCCAAGGTAAACTTGGGCCAACGAGGAGGAGCGAAAATGTGGTGGAATGGGACTTTTGTCGATCTTAATCGCAGTGATCATGTGGATCCGGATTTCCCCAAATTTGTTTGGGAAGTGTTGCAAAAACACTTTTCAAGCCTGGACCCGAACTGGGTATCGGCTCAAATCAAGTTTGAGTATGAAGCCAAGCCAGTCTGGGCTGTAATGAATGGTCCGAAATCAGGTGATGTTGATTTTCTTCAGGCAGTTAATGAATTTTTTGCGGGTATTTTGGCAACGGATATGAATAATTTTCTGGCGCCGAAAATGAAGTCCGTTCATTGGATTAATCTCCAAAATCCTGATCATAAAATGGAGATCATCAACGGCCGAACCCAAATCCTTTTTAACTATTTGGACATCGGCGTCATTCGCAATTACGATCCGGCCAAGCAAACCTTTGAACTGCACGATATGCATTTTGTGGAATGTGGGGTGTTGGACAGTGATCGGGGTTTTGCTTATGAAATGTCAGTTAGCGAACTTTTGGAGCAGCTGGTGGATGATGATCCCTGGGGGTTTCAGGCAGTGGAAATTATCTACTTGCCGACAAAACGATAAATTTAATGGACCTGCCAACCGGCGGGTCCATTTTAATGTTACAAATATACTAATACCATATAAATAATTACAAATAAGTTACTGATTTGTAGTTATTTGTAACTAATTTGTAAATTTGTAGCTTTCAATGCTAAAATAACAATACAATCATGGGAATAAGTCTGACCATGATTTTATATTATGAAACAATATCAACTCAATAAAGAAACATTCTGCCCGGCTAATTTCAAGATTGATTATCAGGCGGAATTAAATAAGGAGCAATTGGATGCGGTCCTGCATGGCGACGGGCCGTGTTTGGTTTTGGCCGGGGCAGGCTCGGGAAAAACCAGGACTTTGGTCTATCGAGTTGCTTATTTAATTGAAAAAGGCGTTGATCCAAAAAATATCCTTTTGGTAACTTTTACCAATAAAGCATCCAGGGAAATGCTAAATAGAGTTGAGGTACTTTTAAAATGCCAGCCCAAAGGACTTTGGGGCGGGACTTTTCATCATATCGGCAATGCCTTATTGCGTCGTTATGCCAAAAATTTGGGTTATGACAGTAAATTTAATATTTTAGATTCAGAAGATTCTAAGACCATGCTTAAATCCGTGATGGGTGAAATGGGCTTGAACTTTAAGGAAAAATATTTTCCCAAGCCGGACGTGATCCGGGGCGTTATCAGCTTTTGTGCCAATTCCCAAAAATCAGTTCGAGAAGTTTTTGCCACGAAATATCGTTACCTGGATGAACAATTAATTCCGATCATTGATTCAATTGCCACGGAATATGCCAAGAAAAAAAAGGACAGCAATACTATGGATTTTGACGATCTTTTGACTAATTGGCTGAAACTTTTGCTGGAACATCCTGATGTTAAGCATAAATTGGCCAGCCAATTCAAATACATTTTGGTTGATGAATATCAGGATACTAATAAAATTCAAAGTGAAATTATTTATGAACTATCATCGGCTCATAATAACGTTTTAGTGGTAGGGGATGACTGTCAGTCGATTTATTCATTCCGCGCTGCGGATATTAATAATATCTTAAGTTTTCCCGAGCGCATGCCGGGTACGAAAATTTACAAGCTGGAAACGAACTATCGTTCATCGCCGGAAATTTTGGCTTTGGCTAATAAGTGTATTGGTAATAATTTAAACCAGTATCAAAAAGCTTTACATTCATCGCGTGATAAAATGGCACGGCCGGCCTTGGTTTCAGTCCAGGATGACAAGCAACAAGCTGAATTTGTCTGCCAAAGAATCCTTGAATTGCAGGAAGAAGGTGGGTCTTTAAATGATGTGGCCATATTGTTTAGGTCGTCATTTCAGGTCATGGAGATGGAACTAGCCCTGAACAAAAAAAGTATTCCCTACCAAATGCGCGGCGGCATCCGCTTTTTTGAACAGGCTCATATTAAAGACGTGGTGGCGTATCTTAAAGTTTATAATAATCTGCATGATGAATTATCCTGGAAAAGGATTCTGTTGCTTTATGACGGAATTGGCATGGCTAATGCCAGTAAAATCTGGCAGGATATCAGCCAGGTAAGTGATATCAAACGCGCTATCAATATTTTGCCGAATTTAACTTTTTCCGAAAAAGTCAGCCGCAGCTTGGAAAAAATTAAAGACTTGTTTGAGATTCTAATTAAGCAGGAAAAGGATTTTATTGCCACGGCAATACGGCAAATTATTAAGGCAGACTATGACGTTTATATTAAAAATAATTTTGATAATGCCAAGGATCGTCTGGAAGATTTAATGCAATTATCTAATTTTGCACTGAGTTATTCTAAATTGGAGGATTTTTTGGCTGATGTGTCTTTATCCGAAGGTTTTCGCGGTGAACAAATTGAGGGTTATAAGGAGGGCCCGGATGAGTCCATTGTTTTAAGTACCATTCACCAAGCTAAGGGTCTGGAATGGAAACATGTTTTTGTCATTGGACTGGTTGAGGGACAGTTCCCGCATTACAAAGTTTATGACCATCCCGAGGAACTGGAAGAAGAACGCCGTTTATTTTATGTGGCTGTTACCCGCGCTAAGGATGAATTATATTTAACTTATCCCATCTTTTCTTTTTCTTTTACGACCGGACAAAACATAAATAAGCGCTCCACGTTTGTTTCGGAACTGGATGACAGCTTGTTTGAGGTTTGGCAGGTGAATAAAGACAATAACAATGACGATAACGATAACTTTGAAGATGATGATAATGATGATGGGGAAGACACGATTGATTATGATTCTGACCAGCCGTTTAAGAAACATGAGTTTTTAAGGACGATTAAGTACGATTAAGTTATAGAATTACAGATTTGATACAGATAATCTTTTTTAGCAGAGCAAAAATCATAACTACTTATACCTCACTTTAGTGAGCGCCGTCCATTCAGTTTGGTGCCTGCTAAAGCAGGGTATAAATTTATAATAAAAAAAACCGAGGGGGTGAGCCTCGGCTTGGGTTGATAGGAATGCCGTTATTCTTTCTCAACAAGATATAGGTGAAGGTAAAGGTGGTAGAATTTCGAATCCTCTAAACAAATGCCACTTTTTTAGTGGCTTGAAACAACTGCCACATTTTTGGCATTTGGGATCACTAGAAATTCTTGGATCCAGGATGTATCGTCTTTGCATTACTTCGCCGCCGCAAACTGGGCAGGCATTAAATGATTTATCTTCTCGTACTAATTCGCGAAATGGAATCCATTTTGGGGCCGGATTTGGCATTTCTTTTTCCTCCTTGGTTGTCTCTTTGCTGACTGTAATTTAGCAAATTAAGGGTCTTTTGTCAAGATTGGTGGATAACTTAAAGAAAAGTAGGATTAGGTGTATAATGTAAATAGATTTTGGATTATCCACCTTCGCTCTTCGAGCCTCAGCGGACAGGTAGATTTTAGGTTATAGTTAGGAATCCAAAATCTAAAATCTAAAACACTAAAATCTATCAATATGATTGAAATTCAAATCCAACACGGTGACATAACTAAAGTCCAGGCTGACGCCATTGTTAATCCGGCTAATTCTTTTGGCTGGATGGGCGGAGGTTCTGCCATCGCCATTAAAAACGCCGGCGGCAGGATAATTGAAGATGAGGTGGTAAATAAAGCTCCCTTGGAAGTCGGCAAAGCATTGGTTACCACTGCCGGTAAATTACCATATAAAGCGGTAATTCATGCTGCTACCATGGAAAGTCCGACTGAAAAGGCCATGGATTATAATGTGGAAATGGCTGTGCGCGGGGCTTTGCTTTTAGCAGATGACCAGGGCTTTAAGACAATTGCCATGCCAGGCATGGGAACAGGAATAGGCGATTTTCCCAAAGATAAGGCTGCTAAAATCATGATTGCGGAAATTAAAAAAATAAATCCGATTAATTTGGAAAGAGTAATTTTGATTGATCTTGATAAAAAATTGGTTGAGGCTTGGCAGAAGGAATTAGGATAACCGAATCACGAAATAACACGAGAAAATATAAAAAGAAAAGCGGGCGTCAGGGGACGTCCGCTTTGTTGCGTATTATGTCTTTGGCTTTTTGGCCTTGTCAAACTGGGGCGGGTATTTTTTGAAAAGGGTTTTGAGCTCTTTTTTCCCGGGAGTCCTTATATTGCCTATGACTTCCACCATGGCATTTTGCAGCTGTTCAGCTGTAGGCTCTTTGATGAGCGTACAGTAACGAAGCTCAAAGATCCGTTTGCATTTCGGGCATTCATAATATTCAATCCTGAATTCGTGCCCGCATTCGCATTGACCTTGGCGGTCAGGGCAATGGCGCGTTTTGAGTTTTCTCAAACGGCTGTTGCACGTCTGGTCTTTACAAGTCAGCTTTTTATTCATTGTTTTGCCCTCCTTTGATTTTACTTTATCATTTTGACTAGATTTTGCAAGAGGAAAAGAAAAAAGCGGTCCGCGTCACGGACCGCTTTGGTTGTTATAAAGTCGGAAAGATTTGAATTTGTTCGGGAAATAATTGGGATAAGGCTTTAAGTGATTCAAGTTTGTCCAGCTCAATTATTATGGTAAAAATATGCTGGACAGAATTGGGATCATATACCCATTTTTTTTCCTTATCCTTTTCCTCAATATATGCCCGACTTGAACCCGCAATCCTCCTGCAGATTTTAT
The DNA here is from genome assembly GCA_026395755.1 of Candidatus Parcubacteria bacterium. GTDB lineage: Bacteria > Patescibacteriota > Patescibacteriia > CAIXNZ01 > CAIXNZ01 > JAPLYC01. The sequence goes on from JAPLYC010000055.1 coordinate 15,283, forward strand.
CTAATGGCTTAGAAACTTTGTCCGAATCATTAATATTGGCTTTTCCGCTTTTGACAATCATGATGACTGCCAGGCCTTCTGCTAATTTATTCCAGCCTGACTTTTTGAACGGATCGCAATAGCTGATTTCGTTGTGATACTCTTTGGCAAGGCCTTTTTCAATTAGCCAAGCCTTGAAGGGATCAAAAAAGTCAAAAATAGGGCCGTAATTCAGAAGATATTCTTTAAGTGACGCAGGTAAGCTGTTTAAAAATGATTCAGAAAGCCCTATCTCACAAACGATGTCTGCGATTTCCACTGCTTGTCCTTTGGAATCCCTTAAATTCGAATCTGCTTTTGCTGTCATTTTTTCCTCCTTGTATCGGTTTCAAAAGTTTGAAGAACAAATGATATTTAAATTTTAGAAGACAACAAATTATTTAATAGCATTGCTACTGTCATTGGTCCGACACCACTGGGAACAGGGGAACGCCAGGAAGCGACTTGGTCGCAACTGGGGTCAATATCGCCGACAGTTTTACCATTAACTTTGGAAATGCCGACGTCAATTAAGATTGATCCGTTTTTGATCATGTCTGGTTTAATAAAATGGGGATTACCGATTGCGACTATGAGAATATCGGATTTTAGGTCTTGGATTTTAGATTTTGGATTGATATATTGAACTTTGCAATCTGGAAGTAATTTTTTTAAGGGTAATGCGAATTCTTCTGAATTCGACAGAATAATGACATTTTTGTCTTTTAAGTTTACTTTAGTTTCTTTGAGTAATTCAATAATGCCCAAGGCAGTTGGGGCTGTGTAGGGGGAATTGGGCTGAAAGCCGTCAATATCTTTTTCCGGCTTAATAACGCTGATAATTTTATCAGTATTAAATTTTTCAGGTAAGGGCAGCTGAACAATTATACCGTTTGTTTCGGGATCATCATTCAGAAAATTAATGACTTCAATAATTTTATCGTCAGAACTGCTGGAGTCTAATAAATAGGAATTAAAATTTATACCAGCTTCCAAACAGGCCATTTCCTTTAGTTTTAAATACAGCTTGGATGCTTCATTGTCGCCAACTAAAATAGCAGCCAAACCGGGATTATTTTCCATGGTGGCTGTTTTTGCTTTGACTTGAAGAAGTATTTTTTCGGCAAAAACCTTGCCGTTGAGAAGTTGTGCGGGCATATGGTTTATTGTCACACTGAGCCTGTCGAAGTGTGATAACGTCTTTTGTCTATGCTTCGACAAGCTAAGCATGACAAAAGGATATTATAAATCCTTATAAATCGGAAATTTGCTAGTTAGAGTTTTAACTAATTTTTTTGTTTTATCTTTAATTTTAACATCTGTCGGATTTTTCAAGATATCGCAAATAGCCTGGCCGATTAATTCCATTTCCTCTTCTTTCATGCCGCGGGTGGTTAAAGCCGCCGTACCAAGGCGTAAGCCTGAAGGATCTTTGGGCATGCGAGTATCAAAAGGAATCATGTTTTTATTGGCATAAATACCGACTGATTCTAATACTGCCTGAGCCGGACTGCCACTCATGTTG
>JAPLYC010000017.1 GCA_026395755.1 Candidatus Parcubacteria bacterium
TCCCCTTTTTGCCTTGATCAGGCTGCAACCAGTGATATTTTGCCAGAGTTTACCTGCAAGCGGCAATAGTGTCCGCGAGCGGCCATTCTTCTGGAAATCGCCCGAAGCAATTCCTGTTCACCGGGTTTGTCAGGAGCGGTACAAACCACCAGTTCACGTTTGGATTGCTTTTCTATGGCAGTAGTTGCGGCTGACATTGATTACCTCCTTTGCTGGCCTTGATTAAGCGCAAAGCGCTAATGGCATTCGTGATTCAAGTAAGAGTTGGGGTCTCTTGCCTGTTTTATTGGCTGACAACCGTTGAGAGCTAAAAACTTTCGCCTCCAAATGAGGCGAGACATCCGTTGTTTCCGCTTCTAGCCTCTTGCCATCAGGCAAAGTAACGAATACCGTTGCCATTGTTTCCTCCTTTGTCTTATTTTTTTCAAAAGTCTATCTTTCCTAATAAGATTTTTACAGGCGGGAAATAGGGATAAGCATATGCCCATTTCTCACCTGGATAAAACCCTACTTGTTTACCATTTTATTCGTTTTTAAGGTACATTTGAATTGACCTAGAAATAAGAATGATAACAAGCTACTTTTGATTTTTCTTTCTTAATTTTCTTGCCTCTTAGCTTTGGGCTAAGAGAAATCCTTAATTATATAAATAATTGAAGGTTAAAATTATATATCCAGTCCCTGTAAAGCTTCCGCAATATCCACGCTCTGTTTTTCAGTGCCCTTTTTGTATTTATTCCAGTTATCTTCATCCCAGATTTCCAAACGGCTGTATAAGCCGGCAATAATAGCTTTCTTTTTCAATTGCCCAAACTTTCTTAAATACTCAGGTAAAATAATTCTTCCCTGTTTATCCAGTTGCATATCCATAGCGCCGGCCAGCATCAAACGTCCAAAAGCGCGGGTATTGGCTTTACTGATGGGCATAGCAGCCAATTTCGGAGCCAATTTTTCCCATTCTTCCATAGTGTATAAAAACAAACAATTGTCTAATCCTTTAGTAACTACAACACCTTTGCTTAATTTCGCCCTAAACTTAACTGGTACTGCCAGCCTGCCTTTTTCATCTAGATTGTGTTGATATTCACCGATGAACATATTGGATTTTAGATCTTAGATTATAGATTTTAGGGTAAAATGACCTATTTTGAGTTATCCACAGATATGCCTGCTTATCCCCACTATTATCCACTTTTATCCCCTCTATAACCATTATACTCCACTTAACCATTCGCGTCAACCACTTTATGCACAAGCACATTTTCCTTTAAATTCAAGGCTTTTAAAGCTATGTGCATAATTATAAGTAATGAATATTGCCTATTGTGGGTAAAAAACCCTACAAGCCTTAAGGCTAAGCCTATAAGACATATCAATTTAATTGGAACTGTACAAAACATCACTCAAGGCTTAGCCTTTAATCCAAAGCTACCTTTTGAATCAAATAAAAAAACCGCCTCCGCTCGTCAAGACTGAAGTCTGACGACGCAAATGCGGTTTACTGAATATTTTATCAAGCCGTTGAGCTTTTTTCTCCCCGAAGGCAACTCTTCCTATCCGTTTCTTTTTTTATGTCATAAATAACGGCTATCCTGTGTGTCTTACACTTGGGACAACGTGTTGGCCTGCCATGGGCATTAACCTCGGCATGAGCCAAATTTTCTGCAGTATCAGAATAGGTAACCTGGCAATCAGGACAAAAAATTTCCAAACTGCGCCTCCTTTACTTTTTGGCAATTGTGATGTTTGGTCCTCGATCGTAAAAAGGACTGACATATCTAAAGGCTTTAGCTTTAGTTATTTTCTTCAAGCCTAATTTAACTAAATCCTCATTATCTGTCAAGCCTTGTTTATTAATAATACCAACCACAGGGATCTGCAGGCTATAAGCTAAAGTATTAGCCACTGCCGCTGTAATTCTTAAAGAAGTAAAAGGTCCCGGGCCAGTAACTGCTATTATTCCGTTTAAGTCTGCGGTTTTAACTTTATTATTTCTTAAAATTCTTTCAATTAATTTTAAAAGGTATTCGGTAACCTTATAATCGCCTGTCTGAACCAACCGATCAACTACCCTATTTCCTAAAATTAAAAAAACATCCAGCTCTTTATCTCTAGATGCATTTATAAACAAGATGTATTTTTTATTGTTTTTCTTCGTCATCCAAGACAGTAATTTTATTAAATATTTCGTCAATCATGACTATCTTATCAGCGTCCAAAATGGAGTACAAAAATTTGTCTGCGACGCTACGTCGATAATCAAATTCTTCTTTATTCAAAAAAGTATAGTTTATTTCACGGCGAAAATCCTTTTCAAAGTTGCGTAAAATTTTTTCAAATTTGGTTTTATTCAAATTTCCGACAATCAACATATCAATCGGCAAATCCTTATCCCCCACGAAAAATCCGGTTAAAGCCAATAAATACACTTTGCCCGACTTTTTCAAGGCAGTGGCAAAATTCTTTTCCAAAAGAAATTGGGCCTTTTGAAAGGTCGATTTTAGCTCGGGAAAAATAATAAACTTGGTATTAATCTGATAGTATTTACGTTTGGCATTCTGAGTATTTTCCTCGCCCTTAAGCGTCAATATTTCCTTAATTACCCCCAGTTCCTCCAGATTCTGTAATTCACGCCTAATAGCGTTAATTTGGGAACTCAAAGCCCGGGTCAGCTCCCTGACAAAATACTTACCCTCCGGATTGCTTAAAAACACCTGTAAAAGCTTACATCTTGTTTGTGAACCAAATAATTGTTCAAGCATAGCTTAGTAAATATTAGACAATATAGGCTTTGAATAAATTATGTGTATAACTACCTTAAAAACCTTGGCAAATCTGCCTATTTTTAGTATAATACAAATATCCAATTTAAGTCAATTAATGACAAACAATGGCTAAAATAATTAGTCAATTTGCTCATGTTTTTATTCACTATTATTCGAACAAGACCTCATCGGCTTGCAAGCTTTTTATTAGCGAACCGACGCAAAACCAGGAAAGGCTTTTAGGCCGGCTTTTTGGTGTTCTTGAGGTTAATACCCCGAGCAGAGAAAACAGCCAGCTAATTAACCAGATAATCGGAAATTTAGAAGAAGCCTATTATAGTCAGGCTGAAAATGAAGACCTTGATTTTACTGCTTGTCTGGAAAATTCACTCAGGGAAGTAAACCAACGATTCAACGAGATGATCCGCAATCGGCAAATCACCCTGGTCGGTAATTTAAACGAGCAAACTATTAAGGAAAAAATAAATCTGGGCATCGGAGTTCTAAAAGATAATCAGCTTTTCCTTTCTTACCTTAATAATATCAATATCTATTTAATTCACAAAACTAAGCAGGATTATAAGATTATTGATATTAAACGAGTTGCCCAGGAAGAAAATAACAATGAATCCAATCAGGCTCTTAATTTATTTGCCAATATAATTTCGGGCGAATTAAATCCTCCTGATTTTTTAATTTTGGCCAATGGCAGTTTTTTAAATTATATTACCTTGGAACGAATCCAGAAAATTGTCACTTCCTTGCCGATCCATAAAGCGGCAGAATATTTCAAGAATTCACTACTACAATTTGAAGGGTATAACTTCGCCTCTATAATTATTAAAAATACTTCAAACCAAATCGAAGAGTCCAAAGAACCTGCCTCCCTTACTTCAATTACTGAATTAAATTTTACCGAATCAACTACGGAAAAACTGCTCGCCCCTTCTCTTCTAAATATAATCAAAAATTCTCTTGCCAAAATATATACTGCATTGAAACATACTTTTGCCAGCAAAAAAGTTGATATTAAAAATGAAAAATCAAATGCAGACTTAGCTGAAGACCAAATGCCACCGTTAACCAAAGAGATAAAAAGCACATCTACGGCAGATGATGCCTGGGATAATTATTTTCAAAGCATTAAAAAGAGCCTTAGAAATATTGGACAAAAATTTTCAGACAGCCAAATGATCGCAAATATTAGAACCTTTTTGCGTCTTAAATCCGCTTATTTTGGACATTTGCTCAGAAAAATTCCAAATTTCAGTAAATTCTTATTGCTATTTGCCGGCATATTAATAATTTTATTTATTTTTAGCGTTACTTATTTCCAGCAGAAACAAGGCCAGAATATTTCCCAAAAAGAATTTCAGGATTTGATCACCCAGATTCAGGGAAAAAAGAATCAATCTGAATCTGACCTGATTTATGGGGATGAAGCCAAGGCCAGGATTAGCATCGGCGAAGCCCAGACCTTATTGGCCACACTGCCCATTGACTCCAAAAAACAAAAAGAAATTCACGATAGTCTTAATAAAGACCTTATGACCGTAATTGCCAAGCTGCGCAAAATTACAATTATTAATGATCCCCTATTAATTGCCGATCTTTCGGCCCAGCAGGAAAACAACATTGACATTCAGAATATTATTTTAAGCAATAATAATATTTTTGCCTTTGACTCCCTGAATAATAGCAGCTATACAATTAATCTCGAAAGCCGTGAGATACAAAAGAACTTGACCAACCTTAATGACATTGGCAAAATTATCAAAACCCGAAAAATTGCAGATAAAATTCTTATCTATCATGATAAAAACGGCTTTGTGGAATTAAAAGATAATAAGTATTCCCCGGTTTCAGTTGCTTTAAATCCCCAGGCGATCATTGCTGATTTTGCCGATTACAACAGCAGATTATATGTATTAGATATTGGCAATAATCAGATTGTACGTCAGCCCCAGGCTGATAATGGTTATGGGGCGGGCATAAATTGGTTTAAAACTGCCCAGGATATTAAGGATATAATCGCCTTATCAATTGATACCAACATTTGGCTTTTGGATAAAAAAGGCGCGGTCTTAAAATTCACCAAGGGTAATAAACAGGCTTTTGAGCTTAAAAATGTTGAACCGGTATTGGAAGCGCCGACTAAATTATTTACCAATGACCAGACGAATTTTATTTATATTCTGGAACCTAAAAATAAAAGAATTGTAGTCATTGATAAATCCGGCAATTTAATAATCCAATATTATAGCGATACCTTCAATAATCCCCAGGATTTTGCGGTTTTAGAAAGCGAAAAGAAAATATTTGTATCCAGTGATAATAAGATTTACTTTTTCAACCTGACTCATCTGAAATAAATACTCATTATATATTATAAAAGAGCTCCGCACTGCGGAGCTCTTTGTTTTATATTTTTTCTTTATTAAGGAACAGATCCAGGGATTGGCTTGTCCACCGCATAGGAGATCCAGGCCTTATGATTCCCACAGCCACACTTATAACCCCGCCCGCCTTGGCTGTCCATAGCAAACGATTTCCAGGGCGTATGGCATACGGCGCAGATGCCGTTGTTCCAGTCCTTTTTTTCGGAAAAACGTGCCCAGAGTATCCCCGCCACCAATATACTCACCGCAGTCAACACGATTCCTAAATGCATGTCTGCCTCCTTTGACACAAGAAATTGAATCAATAATGCTTTGATGAAAACAATGCTTGTATAATAGCATATTTCAACAACTTTGTCAAGACCATTTCCAAGGGTATACTAAAGGAGTTGGTACAAGGATATAATTATATTACTAATAATTAACCTTGTATCCTATGATTGCACTATTAAAACAAATTCCCACTGAGACAAAAATCAAAAAAGAATTACGCCATATTATCTATGGTACCCATATATTTTGTCCATGGTGTAAAAAAAGAAACATCTATGCATTTGAAAATCGCTATCGCTGTCGATCCTGCCGTAAATCTTTCAGTTTATTCAGCAATACATGGCTATCAAACTGTAAATTATCAATCCGTACTATTTGGGCATTGCTATGGTGCTGGACACAACAAGTACCAATTAAACAAACCGTAAAATTATGCCATGTTTCTGAAGTAAGCGCCTATCACTGGTTTAGGGTATTTCGTGTACAATTGCCTGATTTTGCTGATATTCTAGAAGGAATCGTTCAAATGGATGAAGCGTATTTTAAAGACTGGTCATTACTAATGGCCAAACAGATCGGGTCTACTAAAATCGTATCCGTGATGGTGCCGCAAACATCAGTTACAAAGCAGATGACGGCTCAATTTCTCTTTCAAAATGTCGCCCCTCGTTCTCAACTTAATACAGATGGATCTGGCGTCTATTCTCGAATTGGCCAACAATGGCAAGTGAAACATAAGAAGGATATTCATGCTAAATGGCAATTTGGATTAACTTCAGAAATAGAGGGAATGTTTGGTAATTTGCGTACTTTTATTCGCAGAATGTATCACCATGTAACTCCAGAATACTTACCAGAATATGTTGGCGAATTTTCAGTCAGATTTTCCCACCCTGAAATCTTCATTTCTCCCTTTGTTTATTTATCTAAAACAATATCCCTTGTACCAACTTGTTAAGATTGCCCATTTCCAAGCTAAATTTATACAAACAAAAACCCCTCCGCATCGCGGAGGGGTTCTATTGTATAGAGAATTATTTCAAATTCACACTGGCGCCGACTTCAACTAATTTCTTCCTAATTTCTTCGGCTTCTACTTTTTTGACACCCGCCTTAATTATTTTAGGAGCGGCATCAACCATATCCTTTGCTTCTTTTAAGCCTAAACCGGTAATGTCTTTGACAATTTTGATCACACCGATCTTATTGTCGCCTACGGCAGCCAATTCAATGTCGAATTCTGACTTGGCAGGAGCTGCATCTGCAGCAGCAGCCGGACCAGCCATCATAGCCATCGGTGCGGCAGCGCTAACGCCAAATTTGTCTTCCAGGACTTTGACTAATTCAGCCAGGTCCAAGACAGACATTTTTTCAATTTCCGCAACTAAATCCTTAAATTTAGCCGGGACTTTTACTTTATCCTCCGAAGCTTTAGCGGCGGTGGATTCTTTTTCATCTGACATAATTTTATAAATTAATGATTAATTATTTTAAACTTCTACTTTTGAATCTTTAATTCCGTTTAAAACGTTTAATAAACCCTTGATATTAGCGGCCAGGACATAAACAAAGCCGGAAACCGGTGAATTTATAGTACGTACCAATTGGGCTAATAATTCCACTTTGGAAGGGATTTTTGACAAAGCAGTCACTTGAGCCAGATCAATAAACTTATTTTCCATGATACCGCCTATCATATTAAGTGCCTTATGATCTTTGGAATAATTGGCAATGATTTTTGCTGGAGCGACTTCATCTTCAAGACCGATGACCAAAGCGATATTGCCTTCCAAGCCTTTGACATCAATGTCTTTTAAGCCTGCTTCTTCCAATGCCTTTTGAATCAATGTCTTTTTGGCGACAATATACTGGACCTTTTGCTTTTTGCACAGCCTTTTGATTTCAGCCGCTTCTTTGACTTTTAAGCCTTTATAATCAGCAAAAACCAGGCTTTTAAAGCCTTTAAGCTTGTTGGTCAAATCTTTTAAGGCATTTTCCTTTTGAATTCTAGTTTTGGCCATAGGTTTATATAGGTTAGCTGAAACACTAATCTATCAGCACTAATTATCACGAATATTGAAAAATTAGTGTTTATTAGTGTAAAAAATTCGTGTTTCAGTAGTAAATAAAAAATCCGTGGAATATACCACAGACACAAATGCTAAACAGTTATTTGCCATATGCAATTAGCTGTTTTCACCTCGATAGGTTTTATGCCTTTCGGCTACCTATTGTCTGCGGTTAAATAAAGTATACCAGAAGTAAAAAATATGTCAAGAAAAGAAAAAGGGAGCTACTTTCTAGCTCCCTTTGGTTCTGTCAGCCATTAATCCAAAGGACAATGTTTGGATGTCATAAATCCCTTAGGAAAAAGGGCTAAGAGCGCATTCATGATAGGCTTAGGGCCGTAAATCGATATCTGATCACCTGATTGAGTCCAAGGATCTCCATTTTGATGGACAACCTTGCGTACTTCTAGCCCTAAGCTGTCAAAAATTGCCTGAATTTCGGGTTTTAACTCCCCTCCGGAAGTTAAACCCTTTTGGATGATTTTGTTCATCACCAGCTCCGTATCGCCTTTCTTAGCCATCTATCCCTCCTTTATGACTGGAATCGATTAAACCTGACTGAACGACAAAATAAGGGTTTAAACTTTTTTTGCCGCCTTTTTCCTGTTGACGTTTCTTCCGACGCCTTTGTTTTCGGTTCATACAGCCCTCCTTCTGTATCCTGTTGGCTAAACTTAAAGAGCTGACCTTTTGGCCAGCTCTTTGTATTTGAATAATCTAGAAAATTATTTTACACATTCAAACAAGCTGGCTTTGGCAGTCCGCTAAAAAAGAAATAAGTAAACCAAACTTGTTTTGTCATATTCATATATAATAATTTTACCTTATCCTCATATTTTGTCAAGATTTGCTGGGGAAAATTAAAAAGCCCCCGTGGATAACCACAAGGGCTTAAATAATCAAAATGGCTTAAATTGCCAGCCTTTTAATTTAATTTCCCTAACTATCTTTAAAATCGGGACATTATCTTCTGATATTTGCCTAATATAATCTTCTTTGGCTTTTTCTCTTATTAATTCAGCTAGTTTTTGCTGTGCCAGCAATAAAGCTTGTTTTTTCTGTTCAGGGCCATCGCCCACAATTTCACTAAATTCGATGGAATAACTTTTATCTACCCATTGATCACTGGTAATTTGACGCCTGTTAGGCCATCCGCCATATAAACCTGATTTGACTACCCTGTAACCTAATATTAAGTAATATTCTATCATGCGATCCTCATAGGGCTTCAATACATCTTGGCCAAATTCCAAAGGTAATTGTATTAAACCGCTGGATTTAAGAGGTATCACTTCACTAATTCGTAGAGTGGGACAAGAATAATGATTCTCTTCAGAATACATTTCTTTTTTCTCTTTACGAATGAATAGCCATTCTTTTTCAGCTTCGAGTAAAATTATTGGCAAAACATCAAGAGAATCGAACTCATCACGGTGGTTCAAGCTAATAATATGCCCTACCGAAGAAATTTCAGTCAGAATAACTTGTTTCTCATATTCTTTTCTTTGCACGTTCACATAATCAAAAAATAACGAAAAATAAAACGTTCCTTTACCGCTATTACTCATTTTCCTTCCTTCTTCGCCCTCCGAAGCTCTAAAAAAGCACAGAAGGACTTTTTGATTTGAGCAGTTTTAAGACTTGCTCAGGTCATAGAAATTAACTGCTTTTTAAGCAGCAGTGTCACTTGATTTATCAGCTAACTCAAAATTATGTTCGGTCCTAACTCTAATACGATTATCATCATCAATGGGCCGTCCACAAAAAGGCCAATTAGTGCAGTGATCTTTAGTAAGATTTAATGGCTCATGACAATTAGGACAATCTCGAGTCAGATTAGGAAACATTTGTTTGCCTTTTGTTGACAAAGGCTCACTGTCAAACTCTATAAGTCCATTATCCCATCTGCGGATAAAGTAAGGATTTCCAGCAACACTATACTCCGTATATTCAGTGTAGTACCATTTAGTAGAATTTGGACCTGGTTTTGCTCCAATCCGATAACAACTTTGATCATACTTAAAATCCCTACCTAT
>JAPLYC010000071.1 GCA_026395755.1 Candidatus Parcubacteria bacterium
TATGACTAAGGGCGCCAATCCGCGCGATTACAAATTAAAGTTGGCTTATGAAGTTGTAACAATTTATAAAGGGTTAGAAGACGCGGATGCAGCCAAAGATAGTTTTGTTAAGGTTTTTTCTGAAGGACAAAAACCGGAAGACATTAAACGTTATAAAGTTAAGAGCAATAAAATAATTGATATTTTAGTGGAAACCGGCTTAGCCAGTTCAAATTCAGAAGCCCGACGTTTGATTGAACAAAAGGGCGTTAAAAGTAATGATGTAGTGATTGATGATGTTAATCAGGTTTTGCATTCCGGTGAGCATTTGATCCAAAAAGGTAAACGGTTTTTTGTAAAGGTGATTGTTGACTGAATCGGAACATTTTAAATTTTTATAATAGTAGTTATATGAATAAGATAGAAAAAATATTAACTGATAAGCCAGGGGAACCAGAGAAAACTAAAGCCGGTCCGCTTAAAGTTTTAGCCGAGGAGAATAAGAGCAGGCTGGGGCCCAAGCTAACGGATTTGGAGGCTTTGGAATTAATGAGAGCCAAACATAAGGCTATCAGTTTTTTGGAAAAATTTAAACGAGAAAAACAGGGTGAAAAACAGGGCTTTGAAATCGGCGAAAAAGTAGCTGCGCCTTTTGTGATTGTTGATGTTTCGACCAAAGAAGGTCTGATTGATAAAACTAAAATCGGCTTATTGGTTGAAAGAATTGATACCAGAGTAGCTGATACTTTTATTATTGATGTCAGCCCTGAAGAATATAAGGCCTGTCAGGAAAATAAGGGCATGGAATTTAACGGCGTGGTGGAAGTAGCCGGGCCTGCTAAGTATGTCGTTTCCAATATGTTTAATTATCCGGCCAAGGCGTTGGAGCTGGAATTCAGCAAACCAATAAATCCGGACAACGTCAGCGAGATGGCGCTCGGCGAAAATGTAATTTTAGAGGGACGGATTACGGATTTCAGAATCATTGAACATTCATCATTTAAAGCAGCCAATGAAAAAGAACCCTCAGCCACATTAGCTTTGCTGACCATAGAAACCCCCAAAGGTGAAAATATCAGCGTGCAGATTGACCCCAATGTGAAATTTGAATCAAGTTCTGATTTGGAAAATATGAGAGGTAAAGTTCCTGCAGTCGGGGATGTGGTCAGAATAAATGCCAGTGTGGCCAGTAATCGAATTAGCCGGCCTGATTTGGATGTTATTAACGCCAGCCCCGAGGCCAGCAGATATTACAAACAATTACTGCAAACTAAGGAAAAATTAGCAGCCAATCCCGAAACCCAGGCTTTGGCCAGAATCGGCGGAAAAGCTGAACGCGGTTTAGGCAAAAGATTCGGGCAGGAAGAAGAGCCCCAGCCCAAAGTTTTGACAGCTACCTGGTGCCGTTCCACCTATTTAATAACACCCAATAAATCAAGAAATGAACAATACCAAAAATTACGACAGGAAATAAGTACGCTGACAATTTCCCTGGAAAAAGTTGTTGGGGCTAAAGATTTTAGCGGCGCGCGCGATATATTAGCCTTGTTAATAAAAAAAGAAGTGACTGCGGCTGAAAGGCTAAAACTTGATCAGCTGGCCGCCAGACTGCCAGCAGGAGAAAAGCCGCTGATGCTATGGGACAGGCATGTGGCAGATGACATTAATAATTTATTTGACACTGATATTGACCGCATGACCTTAAAGGAGTTTTATAGCTTTGCCAAAGAAGGTGTGGCGACTCCTTATGCTTTAGCTGAACAAAAAAAAGAAGGGGACCACAGTTATCTTTTCAGGATCATGCCGGAAGTCGGCATGCCTATAAAAGAGCAGGAAGAAATAATCAGCTTATCTATTGATACGCGCTGGCAGTATTTTGAAAAACTAAGAAGTCTGAAATTAAGTTATGATCATAAAAAAGAATGGTCTGATAAATACATGCTGGATACGTCTTTAAAATATCTGGCTTATTTAAAAACACCTTCAGCCTTATTAAAGCTGATTGATGTCAGTGATCAGATGGTCTTTGCTGAAAATTTGGAAGCGGATGATAATTTGTCTTTTATTTTCAGCGCGATTTCAGGTTTAAGAGATTCTTTATATATAGCTGAAGATGCCCCCTCGCTTTTAGCGGTTTTCAAGGAAAACCTAGACAGGATCACAGCCATGGAACAATCATTAGCCAAACTTCAAACTGCCAGTCCGGAAGCCAGCCGTCATTACAGCATGGAAGTGCAGTATTTGAGGAATATTATTGAAAAAATAAGTTAAAAAGTTTAGTTTGTTAGTGTGAACAATAAATACAAAGAATAAGCCCTCCGCGTAGCAGGGGGGCTTTTTGGTTGACAATTTTATCTGCGGGTGTATACCTGTAATAGGATTAACGCTCTTTTAACTACCCTAAAAAGGAGGGGAAAATGAAAAAAAACAGTATTGGCAAGGGATGGGCTTTTTTGGCGCTATTTAGCGTAATGGCAATGGCATTTTCCGCCTGCGGCGGAGGTGGCGGAGGAGGTGGCGGTGGGGGCGGAGGCAATCCACCTCCCGCTGTTAATCACGCTCCGCATTTCACTTCTACTCCCGGCACAAATGTCATTGCTGATCAGCCTTACATCTATGATGTTGAGGCAACGGATGCCGATGGCGATACTCTGACTTATGCGCCGGATATTTTTCCGGCGGGTATGACCATCATTGCTGCAACCGGAGTGATTAATTGGACTCCGAGTCTCGCACAGGTTGGCGCTCATACAATCAAGGTGAGTGTCACAGACGGCGAAATCATCATTTATCAGCAGTACACACTGACCGTCAGTGCTCCGCCTCCAAATCAAGCGCCCATCATCACATCTTTACCGCCCACGCTGGCAACGTCAAACAACCCTTACAGTTATGACGTGAATGCCACTGATCCAGATGGGGATCTTCTGACATACATCCCTGTTTCTTTTCCAGCCGGCATGACCATTAATTCCTCGAGCGGTTTGATCAGCTGGACGCCTACTCTGGGTCAGGTCGGAAATCACCGGCTGGATATTGGTGTCAGTGACGGAGAAACTATCAGCCATCAGTTTTATGCCATCAGAGTCAGCCCGAGCGACAATGGCATACCTTTTATGCGCGGCTGTGTGCTGACCTCCTGGTGGTACCAAGATTACACCGGCACTAAGGTGGAACAGACCTTGCTGCAAATGCATGAAGATGGCTGCGATACTGTCTTGGTTCTGATCACCTGGTATCAGGACAGCACTTCTTCCACCACGATTTACAGTCGCGCAAACAAATCCCCGACTGATGCGGGTGTCACTCATGTCACCAACTATGCTCATTCATTGGGCATGGCTGTGTATTTCAAAGTTCATGTGGACATTCCTTCCGGCACCTGGCGCGGTAACATCACTTTCGCGACCGAGCCGGAGTGGACAGCCTGGTTTACCAGCTATGACGCTTATATAGCGCATTACCTGGATCTGGCTGAATCCCTGGGCGTTGAAGGTTTTATCATCGGGACTGAATTGGTGGGTACGGAAGGTCGGGCTATAAATTGGAGAAACACTATTGCCCTGGGTCGCAGCAAGTTTACCGGCCTGATCTCCTATGGCGCCAATCACGATTCTTACAGCGTCATTACTTGGTGGGACGCGCTCGACTTCATCGGCATTAGTGGTTATTTCCCGCTGACATCAAGCTACACGCCAACTGTTGCTCAGCTCAACACTGGCTGGTTGCCGTGGATCAGCGCATTAAGCACTTTTGCCTCAACCTGGAGTAAGGATATTGTTTTTCTGGAAATTGGCTACCAGTCTTTCAATGGCACTAACATCTCTCCCTGGTGGGCGCCAACCGGCACTATTGATCTGCAGGAACAGGCTGACTGCTATCAGTCGGCATTTGAATCACTTTATGATGAACAGTGGTTCAAGGGCATGGCCTGGTGGATGTGGTATTGGGACCCCATCCAGAACGTAGACGGCTTT
This sequence comes from Candidatus Parcubacteria bacterium, assembly GCA_026395755.1. Lineage (GTDB taxonomy): Bacteria > Patescibacteriota > Patescibacteriia > CAIXNZ01 > CAIXNZ01 > JAPLYC01. Next base: position 3,957 of record JAPLYC010000071.1, read on the forward strand.
GACGTCTATAATAAGCCGGCAGAATTAATTCTGCGCGATTGGTACGCAGGCAACTGAAAGCCAAACGCTCCGACACACTGTCGGAGCGTTTTTCTTATTATCTTAATCAAATTTAAGTAAATCCTGCCTTCGGCCTACGCTGACCATAGTCCCGCCACGCGGGACGCAGGTCGGCGACATACTTTTTTGTAACTAAAAAAGTATGCAAAAAAGTTTGTAAAATAATATTAATCAAAACGTTTAGCCTCGCGTTGCGAGGCAAGATAAATACCGCCGGCTATTTTGCCGGCGGTAGCTTATTGATTTTTATCTGAAAATTGATATGATTAAGGTATAAAAATATGGTTATCAAAGCCAAGCAATTTACTCTGCGGCCGTTTCATAAAAATGATTTGGCTGATTTGGTCAGAAATATAAGTGATAAGGAAATTGCCAAGAATATGGCCAGGGTACCTTATCCTTATACTGTTAAAGACGGCCAGGCATTTTTAAAACGGCAACTGGGATTTTTGAAACACAAAAATCCTGAGCGAATTGGTTTTGCCATTGAAATTGACGGGGAAATGGCTGGCGGCTTTTATTTTAATAAGATTGAAGCTGGGCATAAGGCGACAATTGGTTATTGGTTGGGACGTAAATTTTGGGGCAAAGGATTAATGACTAAAATCGTTAAAAAGATGGTGCCTTTACTAATGAAAAAATTTCGTCTTAAAAGGATTGACGCGACAGTTTTTCCTTACAATAAGGGTTCTATGGGTGTTTTACAAAACGCAGGGTTTAAATGCGAGGGTGTAATGAAAAAAAGTTTAAGAAAAGGGAACTGCTATCTTGATGAACATATTTTTGCCAAAATTAAATAACTTAATAATTTTAATCTAATAAATATAAACTTATGAAAATTAGTGCTATGTCCGCCAAGGGCGGATCCGCCTTTGGCGGAAAAAAAAATCTCTTTGTGCTGGCTCTGGGTCTGATAGTTTTAGCAGCCTGCGCCGGTCAGCCTGTGGCTGAAAAAAAAGGGGAAAAGATCTCCGGTTCCATTGAGGACCTCCTCGCCAAAAACAAAAATTTAAAATGCGAATTGCTTGCCAAAGACGGCGGAGAAATTTTGGCTGGTACGACTTATATCAGCGGCACCAAAGCGCGCAGTGATTTTAAAACTAAAATGGAAGGCAAGACTGTCAACGGCCATATGATCAGTGACGGCACCTGGGTTTATTCTTGGATGGATGAATTGCCTCAGCAAGCCATGAAAATCAAAGTTGATACCATGCAGTCTCCGGACATGAAGGGCAATGAGCAGGCTCAGGCTTCTGGCGTCGGTAATTATGAAGATAAAATGGATTACGACTGTTATAATTGGTCTAAGGATGATTCACTTTTAACCCCGCCTAGCGATGTTAATTTTATTGATTACAGTAAAATGTTGGAAGCAGTTCAGGGTTTGGATAAAGTTAATCCCGGTGTCCAAGCTGATAAAACAGTAATGTGCGCGGCTTGCGCCAATATTACCGACGCAACAGCCAAAGCAGGGTGCTTAAAACAGCTGGGTTGCCAATAATTTAATTCAAAAGATATGAAAAGAGTTATTTTCTTTTTAGCGCTAAGTATATTTTTATCCGGTTGCGCGCCAAAAACCAATGATCAGCAAGTTACAACTTCCGGTAATGAGCCGGCAACAACTGCAAACACTTCAATCGGTAAATGCACACCGGGTTCGGTTGATTTGGTAAATTACGGCGACAAAGGCAAACGCTTAGCCAGTTGTTTTGTGGAATATCCGGGAGAACCGTCTCGCCAGGATAAATCTTATTACATTATTGAAGACATTTGCGGCCAATTTACCCAGGGATTTATGGAAAATATTTTAGGTCAAAAATTGGCGAAAATAGTGCCTTCTCCGATTTCCAGCTTATACAATTGCAGTTATTATTTTGATGACAAACAATATGTAATGTTGGTCATGGATTATTTAAATGTTGCTGATCAGAAAAAGGGTCGGGAATATATCGGCCACACAATTAAAGTTGATGGCCGCATTCCCATGGAAAATTTTTATGCTGTGCAGGAGGATGGAATTATAAACACAGTTTATCTAGTTTTAGGGCCGGATAAATTCATCAGCATTGAACGCTCCAGTTCCAAAGTGCTGGAAGGCGATGCCGTTTTACAGTTTGCGGCGAAATTAGGCAAGGAGATTAAAAATTATAAATAAGGAATTAGGAACTGAGAATTGGATAAAAGTATAATAATCAAATATAAAAGTCCCCTGCAATGCGGGGGACTTTTAATTTGGCAAGACACCGCAGGCATAGTTCAATTACGAACACGGGCAGGCTCGTCTTGCTAATTTTTTGCGGACACAAGTAACCTCGTCTTTCTAAGACATTGACACCCTCGTCCGCTTGATTTTGAGAGGGAACATCATGTTCCTCTTTTAATAAACAACCGTTTCGTCGTTCCCTCACATCTGAATTTTAAGTAATAAAATTCACAGGTGAAGGGGTGAGACAAACGCGAAATCGTAAATAATTACAGATGCGCTCTCGTCTCACCCCTGGCCAGAACCATTGTGGTTCTGCGCCTTTTTCTGCGGA
>JAPLYC010000042.1 GCA_026395755.1 Candidatus Parcubacteria bacterium
CAGATGCGAAATTTTTTCCTGACCCTTGGCGGTTCTTTCGTGATAAGCAATAACTTCCGGCAAAAAATAACATTTCCAGCCGCGCCAAGCCAGACGATAAGCCAGATCAACATCTTCCTTATAGCTGAAAAAATCTATATCGAAAAATTCATCCTCATAACGCACATCCTGCAGAGCCTGCCGCCGATAAATCGGGCAAGTCGCTGAAACACCAAAAATTTCGGTGATATTTTCATATTGGACTTTGTCTTGTTCGCCTGAACCTCGATCAACCACGCGCTGGCTTTTATAAATTTTAAGGCCCAGTGAGTCAATAATATCAGTTTTTTAGCATTTTTTCAAGTCTTCAATTTGCTTATATTCCCAGCGTAAAATTTTACCGCTGATTGATCCCACGTCATGATGTCCCTCCATAAACTTCACGGCTGTGGCCAAAAAGTCAGGCTCCAAAATAACATCCTGGTTTAATACCAAAACATAATCGGAATCTGTCCATAAAATCGCCTGGTTATGGGCAAAAGCAAATCCCAGATTATTCTTATTTTTTACAAATTTAATTTTGTCCTTAAAGGCCGGCAAATACTCGGCTTCAATGATATTAACGGTCTTATCAACTGAACCGTTATCGATGATCAACAGTAAAAAATCCTGAAAAGTTTGCTTCAGGATGGAATTTAAACAGTATTCAATCTGTTTCTCTCCATTCCAAGTGACTAGGTTGATAGCGACTTTTGGCATAAAAAATTAGTTAAAAAGTTGAAAGTAGAAAGTTTATAAAGTCTTTTCCTCTACTTTTAACTTTATGAACTTTATAAACTTTTAACTTATTTTCTGGCTTTCGGCGTTACAAAAAATCCCAAATACTTTCCCAGCATCAAACGAGTTTGGGCTTCAGCAGCAGGTAAGGCTCCGAAAATAATAATATTTATCGGCAAAAGAGCCCATTGAAGCAACATAATCAGCCATTTATATTTAGGCTGATGAGACGGCCGTGGCGGTAATAAACGTACGCTTAATATAGCGGAGACTATAATCCCAACCATGCCAATACTCATAATCCATTCCAGTACAAAAGGAGCATTTTGAGCCAAAACAGTAGATTTAACTGCGGGTCCGGCAACATACAGAGGCAAACGGCCCAAAACAAAAAGCAAAATCGGCGCCGTGGCCCAGGAATACATGCCTTCGCTTAAATTCCAAATATATTTTATTCTGGTTTTAAAAGGAATTAAATCTTTCTTTTTTTTAAAATTATAAAGCATGTAAGGCAAATGCTCCACTCCCCAACCCCAGCGCCTTTGTTGCTTATACAAGCTGACAAAACCATTCCAAATAGAAGTTTCGGCAATAACCGTATCCATAGAAACAGGAATATACATGGGGGTTACTTCATAATCCCCGTTATAATGAATGAAACACTGCAAAAAAATACGCGAATCATCGGTAACAATATCTTTTTCCCAAAAACCGACGTCAACCAAAGCTTTAAAGCTCATAGCATGCGAAGAAAAAGTATATAAACGGTCAGGACGCATTAATTCAGCTAAAAGCCAAAACACTGTGGAAAAAGCCGTGATGCGCATCGGAGCCGGTGCATCCCAAATATTATTATTATATAAAACTGCAGGCTGAAATGAAGAACGGGTAGGATTAGGATGAGTTCCGTAAAGATAGGTCAGATAATCCAGATATTTCTGATGGGCATAAGTGTCACAATCAAAATAAGAAACGATAACCTTTTCATAAGGGATATTTAGCTCGTCAAACAACTCCTTACATTTCCAGCCAACCCAATTGGCATTGGCGCCTTTAGCTTTCATCTCACCTTCCAAGCCATCGGGATGTAATGTGGTTAATAATTTAAAAAATTTGCCTTCAAAATTCTGCCTGATTCTTGGTTCAGCTGCATCATAAACATCTTTTTTTCTTTCTTCCCAGGTAAGAGCCACAATTATTTTTTCGCTCGGATAATTGCAGGCTAAAATGCCGTTTAACGTTGTTTCTAAAACCTCGTAGGGCTCGGTTGCCGTCGGTAAAATAAATAAATGGTAATAATCTTGCCAATTGGGGAGACTCTCTCTTTTGGCTTTCCAGTCAACTTTAATAGCCTTATGGAAAGTATAGGCTGAATAAATAGAGTAAAAAATAAAATAGAAAATTCTTAAAACCCAATAGAGAGAAAAAAGTATAATAAAGTATATAACCCAAAGCGGCTTAATAAAAGACAAGGCAATGGAAATAATAAAAGTAGACCAGATCATTAAACCCGGGATATATTCCCTTCTGCGATATTTTTTACGTTCTTCAGGTGTAAATTTATCTAAATGCATGTAGTTACTAATTTATGCCGCGAAGCGGCATCCCACTTCCGCGGGACTAATCAGCTACTAATCTACCAATTTGTCATCTTATTTCTTATTAGTAGATTAGTAGCGAATTCGTAGCATTAGTAGCCTAAAAAACGCCCTGCACCTGGCCGTTAACTTTTAATAAAATTCCTGCCTTTTCAACCATAAAATATTTTATTACACTACATTTACGTTATCATTTTAACAATAATAAATCAAGTTGCTATTGCCGTTTTTTGGCTAACTGCTGTAATAAACTTAAAAACCCCGAGTCTCGGGGTTTTTTATGATTATTTGGGTTCTTTCTCCTTGGCACTGTTTTTGCTTAAGGCTTATTTTTCTCTTTAAGCATAAACAGCCAAAGCGAGACGTAAAAAATGATTCCATAGCCAAAGATCAGGGCAAAGACAACTAGAAAGGCTCGAATCCACCATACCGGCATATCTGAAGCCCGGGACAGGCCGGCGCAAACACCGGCGATCATTTTATGCTGACGATTGGTGGAAATTTTCAACACTCTGATTATAAAGCTGAAAAGCAAGGACGCGAACATAAAAATTCCCAAGATCACAATTTTTTCCAGCATTATCCCCTCTCTTCTTCCATGGTCACCCAGAGAACGATGTAAGGCAGGATGCCAATGCCCAAAATCAAAACTGAAAGAACAAAGGCGGCTCTGATAGCCAGAGGTTGAATATTCAATTTCTTGGCCAAACCTGCACACACACCGGCGATGACTTCATTGTGCGGATCGCGCTGCAATCCGATTTTCTTGGTTAGCATGGCCAAGGCAATACAGCCGGCCACAATCAGGACAAAACAACAGATAGTTAAAAATATAGACATTTTCGTCCCTCCTGTTAAATCAACCCTAACGAAATTCGTGCATTCTGTCAATATCTACCACAATTTATCTTAATATTTTAACAACTCCCTTATCCGCATCCACTTCCACCGTATCCCCGTCTTTCAGAACCTTAGTAGCGACTTTGGTGCCAATAATACAGGGCTTGCCCAATTCACGCGAAATAATGGCCGCGTGACAGGTTATACCGCCTTCATTAGTCACGATAGCTGCCGACTTTTTCATGGCCGGCACAAATTCCGGCGAAGTCATTTCAGTGACTAAGATTTCACCGTCCTTAAAATTTTTCAATTCTTCTTTATTTAATATTATATGAACAATTCCCCTTGCCTTGCCTTTAAAGGCAATTTGGCCCTTGATTATATTGTCTTTTATTTCTATTTTTTCAGTTGCTAATTCTAGATTATTACTTCGCAAAAAGTTATTCAGTTCCCCCAAAGGAATCACCTGATCATGAGCTAAAACATAGCCGTGGAGCCGTTCCTTAATCAAAGTCAGTTCAGTGTCGCTTAAGTTACCACTGGCTTTAAAAAGTTCTATTGGCGAAATTACATAGGCTACCTCCTTTAATTGGGGTAAATATTCCTTAAGGTAATTCTGAAAAATCTCGTCTTGTTTGTCAGTATAAATTTCCGTTTCCTTACGCATGGTTAAAAATTTGTCTTTAATTTCCGTTTTTAAATCCATTGAATCAGGCGCCACAGTAATCACGGCCATGACTGACCACCAGTGCACTAAATTATTAAAATACAGTTCCAAGTCTTGAAGCGTAGAAATTTGTGACTTACCGCTCAAAACCGGTTCCAGCAATCGCCAATAATCGTAAAAAGTTTTAACCAATTCCTGAAGATAATCAGTTTCATTTAATTTTTTAATCAAACCATTAATAATAGCGCTGATTTCCTGATTGTCATACCAGACATTCACCCGATTGCTATCAGCCTGCCTGATAAAAAGTACGTTTTGAATATTATAAGCCAATTTATCGCTTAAATACCAAACATAACAATACGACAGCGTGTGCTCCCGGGAATAAGTTTTGGTTAAAATAATCGATTGATTGTTTTGGGGCATATACTTATAAAGTAGTAATCGGTCGCGATTGCACGACGTAAAATTCCCACTGGTTTAACTTTTTGGTCATGGCCCATTCAATATCGCAGGGAAAGCCGTAATGCTTTTCAATATTAGCGCAAATTTTTGTCAGTTCAATAATCTGCTCGCCGCTTAATTTTTGTTTTTCCCTGTCTGCAGGGTCAATTTCTACCCAATGATTGCCGCCTTCGGCTTTGCGTATAATCTTCCGCCACTGATCAGCAATGTTTATATCAATTATTTCTAAGTTATCTTTATGAATCACATACGAGTCAGGTGTAATCTGTCCGGAAACAATCGCCTCGCCTAGCCCATACCCTGCTTCAATAATCATCTGATTCTTATCTTTAGTTACCGGATGGACTGTAAAACAAATACCTGAGATATCTGATTGCACCATGGCTTGAATAACTACTGCAACCGATACCTTTGTTTCGCGCATGCCTTTTTCCATGCGGTACACAATTGCTCGTGGAGTAAATAACGATGCCCAGCAGCGTTTTACATTGCCCAGCAAATGATTTTTATCAGTATTCAGATAACTTTCCAATTCCCCTGCCCAAGATGCTGTTGAAGAATCTTCAGCTGTAGCTGAAGAACGAACTGCCACAAATTCCGCATCTAATTTTTTAAATTCTTCCATAATTTCAATTTCCAAGTCCTCGGGAAACTTAGCATCATGAATTAAGTCAGCAATCGTGGCTGAGGCCTTTTCCACGGAAGCAACATCATCGTAATTGACTTTATCCAGCTGTGCCTCCACTTCCTGGGTTAAATCAGTTTCCGCCAAAAAACAATCAAAGGTCTTGGCCGTTACCACAAAACCCGGCGGCACAGGAATGCCGGTCTGGGTCATTTCACCCAAAGAAGCACCCTTGCCACCTGCTAAATGAGTACTGTTTTTATTAAGTTCTGTAAAATTTTTAATTAGTTCAGACATTAATTAGTAATTATTACTTTAATAATAGCTTAAATATAGCAAATATTTACTAAAAAATATAGGTAATTAGCACTTGACATTGCTGTTTAACCATGATATACTTAAATATCGAGATTTAGCCAAAATTAACTGAAAAAAAGACTAAAAATGGAGGGGGAAAATGAAAAATATACGGTTCATGCGTCACAGTGTCAAACAAGGCTCTTTCATCGGAGTTGAAGGGCTGGCCTTAGCCCAGACCGTGGATGCAACCCATGTCACTGATCTTTTTCACAGTTGCGTGCTTAGGACAGCGCAAACACTGCTGGCCATTGTTGCCAGCCAGGGTTTAAAAGCCCGGATTCACCCGCCGATTGAGGAAATCGGCAATCCGAGCATGTTCGAAGAACTGGCTACGATTGAATACAGAGACGCGGAATCCAAAGGCCATGATAGCCTTACCGCCTTTATGATGGCTTTTTACACAGAAAAAGAGCGCAAGCCATTCAGGGACAAAGCCTTGCTTGGCTTGAAAAAAATGTTTGATCTGATGCCTGATGGCGGCTACGGCCTGGCCATTGGGCATGACCCGTTCATATCTCTCTGTGCCATGGCCTGCGGCTTTAAGGCTGGGAGTCTCCAGCCGCTCGAGTTTTACGACTTTGAACAGGATGACGACGGCACTATCAGAGTGATTACAAAAGACTAAGTGTTTATGCGCAAAGACCAGGGTTAACCCCTGGCCTTTTTCTTTACCTATTTTCCTTTTATAATTTGATCTAATATTTGAGGGGTTATTTCCTGGTTAAATTGGTAAACTATTTTGCCGTCATCTTCTTTCTTATAGAAAACGTATACTTTCGACTTTTCGCCGGCCTTATTAATGATCTGCACCTGATAGCCTTCCACAAAGCCGAAGCCTTCATTATTTAAAGCAATCTGAAATAAATTTCTTTCTTCAACACCCTTGATCAATTCAATGACTTTAGCTAAAAACATTTCGGTTATACCCTGATGGCTACCAAGATATCTTTCCATAATTTTGGTGTATTTATTTTTGTCATCAGCCACCAGCTTATCCCAACGAGGCGCGACTTTCAGATATTTATCAACGATCAGGGCAATTTCCCTGGCCATCCCGGAATACGTAAAGCCCTCCTTGATGTCTTCTGCCTTGGCCAGTCGGTCGCTGTCATTAAATAAAAAAGGTAAAATTTCGCCTTTTCTAAAAGCAGCCATCACCTGCTGATCATAGGGCCGCTTCATATCAATGACATAATCCAAGTGCTTATCAATGCCGATTTTAGAACCGACTTTTAATTCCTGACCCAGTATCTTTTTGAGTTCAGCTAAGCTTTCCTCTCCGGTAATGCATTCCGAGCTGCCGGCCATTACCAAGCCTGCGGTTTGCTGGGCTCTGTTCTTGGCACTGCCGAAAGCCAAAGACTGCCCCATGTTCTTGGTTTTACTTTTAGCTGCTGCCTCTTTGCCGCCCGCCTTGGTCAGTTCAATCTCTAAGTCAGACTTGCTTTTATCAGTTTCCTTATCGCCATGGCGAAAAAAATTGAGCTCAATCACGGAACTGGCATCTTCATAGCGTTCTTTTTTCTTGGTTAACTTAGAAATATTGTCAGGACCTGATTCAAAGCTGTTTCTAAACATAAAATTATAAATAATAAATAAAAACTAACATAAATATATCATATTAATTGCATCCTAACCAAACTATGCTCTTTTAACAATTTTTACTAAACCATGATCGGCATTAACATCTATCAAATCTCCATCCTGCAATGACCTAGTAGCTACTTGTGTGCCGGTAATACAAGGGATGTTCATTTCTCTTGACACAATAGCAGCATGAGAAGTAATACCGCCCTCATCAGTAACAATAGCCAAGGCGATTTTCATAATCGGCACATATTCCGGCCTTGTCATGGAAGCGACAATAATATCACCTGGCTTCATCTTATCAAAATCATGCTGGCTTAAAATTATTCTAGCCGTGCCAATAACTTTACCGGGGGATGCGGTTGTACCCTTGATTTCCGAGGCGGCAATTGTGCTTTCTATGATATCAAAATATTCTTTGGCAATTTTTCCCGAATAAACTTCCAAAACTTCTATAGTATCGGCAAAAACAATCAAGCCCAGATTGGCTCTTTTTTCCAGTTCAGCCAAAATCTTAGCATCCTTATTAATAATCTGAATAATTTCATTGGGCATGGCATATTTTAAGAGTTCTAGATCAATCCCAGATTCTTCAGCTATCTTTTCAATGGTTTTAATCAGCACATAATTGCTAATCTGATTATATTTCTTGCGGTCATCGCGTAAAGTAGTTACCCAGTTAAAAAAATTCAAATGCTCGACTAATTTGGCGGCGAACTTATATTTGGCAATAATCTGTTTTTTGGCTGTTTGCAGCTCACGGCTTTTTTGCAGGCCGCTGGCAATAGTCGCTACTTCCTGGGGATTTGCCATAAGGCGTTTAATCTCATTCAGAAAATAATTATCGTCAAGAAATTCAACTTTTTCATAATCATTTTTTAGCCAGTAATATTTGCGGGATAATTCTTTTGCGCCATTTGCCACCTCTGTGCTCTCAATTCCCTTTTCCTGGGCTACTTTTTCTAATTCCAAAAGCTCAGCCTGCTGCTTTTGATAATTAGACAATTCATCAGGACTCATTAAAATATTCAGTTCCGCTTTATTAACCTCTTTTTTCCTTTCGCCAAAGATAAAATCAATGACTTGGATTTCAAAAGGATCCATTAAGTCAACATAAAGAGAATTGCCCCAAAAATCCATGGTATAATTATACATCTTTTGATAACCTTGCTGGAACTCTGCGGAAAATACTGATTTTTCGAGAATGGCCAAACCCTCCGCTTCCATTTTCGGCCCGGCTTTATAAAATTTTTCTTTCAACTCGGCAAAATGTCCGGGATCTTTTTGTAAAGTATAAAAAATATTTTTAACCTGTTCCAGGGTCAAAAAATAATCAAAATAATGATAAAAGGTAAAGCCCTTTTCAGTTTTCAAAAATGTGCCTAAATCATTAGGATAGTGAAAGCCGGAAACTTTATCCATAATGGCAATGCCTAAAAAAGGCATTCCGATACACAACGGTATCCCCGCCCCTGACTGGCGATACCATTTGATATTTTTAACTTGTTCTTGAGTCAGCATATAAATAAATTATTTAATTATTTTAACTATCCCCTGATTAGCATCAACTTCAACGATATCACCATCCTTTAAAACATGGGTGGCAATTCTGGTGCCGATAATGCAGGGAATATTCAGTTCCCGCGCCACTATGGCGGCATGACAGGTAATGCCGCCGTCATCAGTCACAATGGCTGCGGCTTTGCGAATAGCAGCAATATGTTCAGGTCTGGTCATTGGCGATACCAAAATATCGCCTTCTCTCATTTTATTTAAAGCTTCCAAAGACCGAATAATAGTGACCTTACCCTTAGCTACCCCCTGGCAAGCTACTGTCCCTTTTATTTCTGAATTTTCTTGTGCCCGCGGTTTATGCCGTATAATATTATTTTTTACCAAATCAATATCTTCTTTGGCTGTGGAAAAATAAAATTTATCGCCCTTAAAAATCAGGAGGCAGCCACTCGCCCTATTTTCCAAATCGACTTGTTTAATTTTGCCGCTAAATAAGTCCGGCAATTCAGGCCAGCATAAATAAGCCAGCAATTTGACGGGGATGTTTTGCCGGCGGGAAATCTCCTGCAAATACCTGCTGTTCAAATGGCTGCAACGCAAAGTGTTCTCCTTGCGCAGATCCATCCACTTGATAAACATGACCGATAGATTAGCAACTGCTAAAATTTCCGCGGTAAATCCATGTTTTTTAATATAATCAGCAGTAATTTTTCGGTTAGCCAAATATATTTTATTTCGCTCAATTATTTTATCCAAACCTTCGGCTACGATGCGCTGACCTTCGTTCACAAAATCAGCCAGCTGATAATCTTTGCCGCTCTCGCTAAAGCTTGGGGTTTTGAACCAAAAATATTTACGCAAATGTTCATTGACGAATTCTAACAAAGTCTTATTTGCTATAATATTTTTTTCATTGAATTCTAAATTTTCTTTATTCAATTCTTGAATAACTTTGATAATGTCATCATCAACCAAATTAAAAAAAGAAGGATCAGCCTGGCGGGTTAATATATCAAAAGCCTCATTAACATCAATGCCTTTATTTTGGCCAAAGTCGATAATCATCTGTTTCAATTCAGGTTCCGCAGCAAACATAAACGCGTCAATTATCGCGGAAGACTGACGTGACTTGTCTACCATTTGGCTATAAGTCTTTACATCCTCAAACAATTCATTGTCCGTTAACTTCGTTAAATCTTTTAAAATTAAATCATTATATAGCTTAATAAACTCCTGCTCTTTATTCTGCCACTTTGCTATTTTCTCTTGCCAATGTCCCGGTTTAGCCAATTCCTTAGCAACTACTTGATGGTAAAGCCTATATTGATCCTCAACTAAAGTCATCCAATCCATTTCCTGGCCTTGAAAATAGGTAATGATAGTATCATAACTATCAGGATAAAGATTATAAACAAATCCCAAAGAAAATGGCATGGCAAAAAAGGGCTTGGCGTCTGCATGTTCTGCATACCATTCCTTTTTCACTAATTCTTTTAATAATTTAAAATCAAAAATGTTTGACATAGATTTTTTCTTAAAGTTTTCTAATAATCCCCTTTTCGGCATCAACCTCAATTTTCTCCCCGGTTTTTATAACTCTTGTCGCATCTTTGGTACCCACAATACAGGGCTTTTTTAATTCCCGGGAAACAATGGCCGCATGGCAGGTTAGTCCGCCTTCGTCAGTAATAATGGCGCTGGCCTTTTTCATTAAGGGCACAAATTCAGGACGAGTCATGGTAGTAACTAAAATATCGCCCTCATTAAATTCAAAAAATTGATGCTGGCGCAAAATTACATTGGCAATCCCCTGGACTTTGCCGGTTGAAGCCACAATGCCTTTGATTTCTTCAACAGCTGATGTCGCCATAAATTCCTGAAATAATGGCTCTGCCTCTGCTCCTATTAATATCCGGCCGTGAGTTTGATAATTTGGAATTAATAAAACTGATCTATTTTTACGTTCCAAAAATTTTTGAGGATTTTTTGGAATTTCATCAATTTCTTCATGGAAAGCAAATTCCACAACTTTAGCGTCAACATTTAATTCTTTAGCTGCATCTAAAACGACTTTGCGAAAACCCAAACTTAACATTTGCAAAAATGCCTTGCGCTCATCTCGCCAGAGAGCAAAAAATCTTAAGACTTTAACCAGGTTTAATGTTTTTTTATCTAGCCGGGGATCGACTTCCTCATGAATTTTTTTACGAGTTTTAAAATGAAGATCAATATCTATTGTAGCTAAATCTTTATCAAATAATTCTTCAGATAATAATTCCCCGCCGTTCCAGGAACCATGGCTATACCAATATTTTCGCAAATAATCTGATTTTGATAATTGCCCGTTTTTAACGGCCTCTAATTGCAGGGCGACTTCCTGAACTTTCGTCGGCACGTCTGGCAAAACCAATTCATTGCGCAATTCCGGATCCAGCTTGGCTTTTTTCAATGCTTTGATTATTTGCAGATCAAAATCTTCAGCAAAATGGTCATAGGTATCCAAAAAGTAAGTATCCTGCCAGTAAGCAAAGCTTAATTTTTCCAATCTCTCCCATTTTTTGCGCCAGTTTTTACCTGTGGTAGTAAGTTTGAAAATCAGCGGCTCCTTTTTTTGCCATTTTGCCTGCCAGCGTAAAAATTTATTTTCAAAATATCCGATTTTTTTCTTGACTAATTTATTCTTATAGGCAGTAATACCCCTTTTTTCAAAGTAATAACTAACCACATTATTTTCATAAAATAATATGCCCGTAATTCCGTCTCCCAATAATTTCAATGCCCCTGAGCCTGGAGTGTAATTATAGATTAAGGCTGACTGGCAAGAGCCGGTCATAAAAAAATCTTCTTTTTTATAATTCAACATATAAACTTATTTATTTAATAATCTAACAATGCCGTGATTAGCGGCAACCTCAACCAGATCACCTGTTTTAATCAAACGCGTGGCAAATTTGGTGCCAACGATGCATGGGATACCCAGTTCACGGGAAATTATTGCCGCATGGCAGGTTATGCCGCCTTCGTCAGTGACAATAGCCGCCGCCTTTTTCATGGCCGGCACAAATTCCGGAGTGGTCATGCCAGTCACTAAAATTTCGCCCGGCTTAATGGCTTTAGCTGTTTCAATGCTTAAAGCTACTAAGGCGGGACCAGCCACTTTGCCGGCAGAAGCGCTAATGCCCTGCAAATCATGGATTTGCTCAAGCTGTAAGCCTAAAACTTCATCATGCCTGACTTTAGCTTCCTCTCTGGAATAAAGACTCAAAACGCCGTCAAGATTTAATCTTAAGTAATTAATGGAGCGTCGTTTCATTTCCTCCTGATCAAATTTATTCTCAATTAATAAACTTTCCAGTTCCGCCAAATTACACCAATCTAAAAGCTGCGGCTCGATCTTTTTTCTCTGGGCAACTTCAACAAAGACCATATAGTGCCAATAATTGGTCTTCATTTGTGTTTCTTTGCGTAAATCATGATATTCCACCAGCTGGTCAAATAAATCCAGTAGCCCGATTAATTTCTGATCCTGGCTAAATTGGTATGTTTTTTCCAGTTCAGCTTTGTCAGCTTTTATTTTGGCGGGCAAGGCTTTAATCTTATTAATCTCTTCGTCTAGATTCTGGCCAGACTTAGCAATTTCTTCCAGACTTTTAGCCACATCGCTTTCATTTTTAGGCTGGCCCTTGGCCCAGCCCATATCAGTCCACCAATATTTATCCAGAATGGTTTTGACGCTTTGCTGATAGGCTAAATCTTCTTTTTTAATTGTGCCAGCCTTCAGATCCTTGGCCAAATGCAATAAAGCTAGCCTTTCTTCGTTCATGTAAGAAAATTTTTCCGGCTGCGTTAAAATATTATACACTCTGATATATTCCTTTTCCGTATAACCGTCAGCTAAAACTCTTTTCATAATATCTTTAATTCTGGCGGGAATATCTGCCATGAGCGATTCATCCGTGGCATCAATGGACATGCAATAGCCGCACCAGTCAGTCAATTGCTTAAAATAAGCGCCATATAGCTCAGCCAACTGCCGATCCGATAATTCCTTAATTTGTTCCAGATGATATTTATTAATTAAATTGTCCAATTCAATTTTAAGATTATTCCAGGCCACAAAAAAATTATTTCTAAATTCAACAGACTCCAATAATTTGGAAACAATGACTCTGCCCAAAGCGGCTAATTCCTGTGTAACATAATACCAGTATAAAGTCGTGCCCTCAAAAAAGGCCATAAAATGGCTGATAGACTGGCCAAATATGTTTTTAACGCCAATAGTAATACCATCAACATAAGGCAGCATCAGATGGTAGTTTGCCCCGCTGCGGATATATTCCTGCCAATTAAGCTTGGGCGTGTTAGTTGATTGTTCAGTCATATATTTAATTTAATTTTTTAATTACTCCCTTATCCGCATCAACTTCCACCACGTCACCGTCTTTCAAGTTTCTAGTTGCATTTTTAGTGCCGATAATGCAGGGAATATTTAATTCTCGTGAAACAATAGCGGCGTGACAAGTAATGCCACCTTCATCAGTAACGATAGCACTGGCCTTTTTTATGACAGGAACAAATTCAGGTCTGGTCATGGAAGATACTAAGATATCGCCTTGATTAAACTTAGAAAAATCAGCAAGGTTTAAAATTATTTTAACTTTACCTCTAACAAAACCACTATTGGCAATCTGGCCTTCAATTTGATCAATTGAACCTGTTTTTGAATTGGATACTTCCACAATATCTAAAAATGTATTTCGTAAACCCTGATAGTCTCCGAATTCCCAGGTGTATTTCACTGGGTTGCCAGGTTCAGCAATAACTGCGCAACCTTTTTTTCTGGCTTGAATTAAATCAGAATAATTGCTATTTTCCAAAATATTATCCAAATAATCGGTATAATAAGAAAAGATACAGTCAGCTGGTTCAAGTCCGATTCTATTAAAATATTCCCAAGCGCAATTGTAAGCGATAGTCATGCCTTTGGCAAAGGTATCTTTTCTAATGTCCCTTGTCTGCATGGTCGCTAAAATAAAATAAGCTAAAGCCTTTAAATTCTCTGGCAAATTCCTTAAGTAATTATCCTGCTTTTGTTTATTTTCCAAAACAAATTTGTCATTAATTTCAATCTCCTTGATTGCTTTGTCTATATCAAATTTTTTAACCAATTTTTCAATTTCTGTCAGTGATTTTCCTGAAAAATAGTCGGTGTACATCCAATGCAAATTATAATAATCGATGTTTACCTTTTTTACTACTGCCAATAAAATCTTATCCCATCTAACTTTAAAGGAATCAAAGGTTAAAAGCGACGCCAGGCTGAAAAATTCTTCAAATTCTTCTTCCTTGCCGCCGGCTTCTAAATAATATTTTTTAGACATCTGCTGGTCCAGAGCCTCGCTAAAAAGCGTGTCTCTAAGTAAAACAGAGGTAAATTCAGTTGCTTGATAAAACAATAGTCTTAATTCCTTTTTACCAAGCTTTTTAATTTGTTCCGGATTATTTTGGGAATAAAGTTCATCCATTTGCCTGGTGTGTTCATCGAAAAGCGGCAAAGTTTTAACTAAATAATCAGCGCCATTTTTAATCATCCGACGATATTCAATGTCAGTAGTCTCTTTGTATTTGCCCCAATCAAAAACATAAAGTCCGTTAGCCTTATCAAAAACCCCCAGAAAAAAATTGTAATCTTTGGGATAAAGTTCGTACCATTTTGGGCCGAAAAGACAAAGACTGCAAAAGCCATAAGCAGCTAACAAGGAAAAAGCTCCTTCCTGCTTCATTAATTCTTGTGACTTAGAATATTTTTGCAGCTTATCAATTATCATATAAATTTAAATCTTTAAACTTTTGAATCTTTCTTCAGCAATTTTTTTAAATTCCGGATGAAAAAATACGTCCAACTGCTTTTTAATCAGGTCCTGCAAAATCTCCGGCTCATACGAATGCCTATACTTTTCCAAACGCTCCTGGTTAAAGCGGTCCAATGCGTCAATATCATGGAAAAACATTTTATTGTCCGCATCATAAACGGCTTTGGCATCCGCCACCTCAAGCTGATCCCAATCATGGATACTAATAATATCCACGATTTCCTTTGTTTTAACGGGATTATATTTAAATCCCGTTAATAAATCATAAGCGACTTTCGCTCCGGCCAGCATATGCACTAACTTCCCATTAGCTATTTTTACTCCTCCGGATACATATTTTAAATGCTCAGGTAAAAGCGCCGAATGGCCGATATCATGCATCATGGCCACTGGAATAATTACTTCCGGGTCAAATTTTAATGCCCCTTTATAATTCAGAATAAATTCCACGGTGTCCTTGGCATGACCCTCATCATCTGGCCGGCCCTTTTGTAATAAAGGTGCGCAGCGCTGCCAAAGCGGCTGGTATTTTTCCGGTAAATTTTTAATTTCTAAGTTAGACATAAAAATAAATATTATTTATTTAATATTTTAACTATACCATGATCGGCATCAACCTCTACCAGGTCGCCATCCTTAATCACTTTGGTGGCATGTTGGGTGCCTAAAACACAAGGCGTTTTTAATTCCCGGGAAACAATCGCCGCATGAGAAGTGATTCCCCCGGTATCTGTGACAAAAGCAGCTGCTTTTTTCATGGCTACAATTAAATCAGGATTAGTCGCCGAAGAAACTAATATGTCACCTGGCTGAACTTTGGCGACATCTTTTTCTAAAAGCACAATTTTTGCAATGCCAGTAACCTTGCCCGGATAAGCAGTCATGCCTTTTAATTCTTTTAAAGCGCTATAATCTGTTTGCGCTACAGCTGCCAGATGCCGGGAAATAACCTTATCGCATTCCTCCCCCTGATAAACCGTGATCTCACCATCAGTGGCATAATAGCAGCACTTGATTTGCCGTTGTTCCACAATCTGGCGGTAAAAATCAGCCTTATTATTCAGCAAAGCATCAGCCACTTCTTCGTAAGTCAAAAACTTTACTTGTTTTAAAGTCAGACCAAGTCTTTTGGCGATTTCTGCCATCACCGGATCCATATATACATAGGATTTCTGATATACGCCCTTGCGGTAATCCTTGATAAACATAAATTCGGTTGAAATCTGAAAAATATACTGCAAGTCAGCCGGCAATTTCAGCTTTTTGATCAAAGCAGCCTTTTCCTTTTTGATGATCTTGTAATGATTAACAATTTTTTGCTTTTGGTCCTTGATCTCGCCGCTTTTCAAGTTGTCATTGAGTAATTTGAATAAATATTCCCAGGACATGACCGGGCCGATATAGGCAAATGGCAGCCAGCTAAAATCTTTTAAATGCCTTCCCAGCAATTCATAATATTTCGGGAATTGGATTTTTATTTCCTCAGATTTATTGGCTTTAATTAATTCTAAAATAATAGCGGAATTTTTATCCTTTATAATTTTTAAAAGCAAATCTAATCTGGCCACTTCCTCGGTCTGAACTTCACTTTTCTTCTCGCTGGTACTTAATAAACTGTAATAAGCGGCAATTTTATCTTCCTGGCCGATTGATTTTAAAAATTCACCGAACTTGGCCATGATCATGTCGGTTAAAAAACTTTCTGTCGTACCGTCAATAATGGCCGGTATCCAGCCCCAGGTGCGCATAGCTTTGAGATGTTGACTATATTCCTTATAAATCTCCAGTAAATTCTCATCACTTAAATTTACTAAATCTATTTTTTTTACTTTATTACCAAAGGCCAATAATTCATCACCAAGATCATAAATCATCTTTTTTGCCTTGCTAAAATATTTGGGATCGCTGACTAATTTATTTAAAATCGCCAGCGCTGTTTCTTTCACTGTTTCTGTATCCAAGGAATATTTAAAATAATCATTTTCAATCACTACCAGACTATCCTTGACCTTGTGTCCGTTGGCAATGGAACTTATATCCTTAGTTAGAGTTAAATCCGCAATATACCAGGGAAAAATTAAAATATTTTTACGATCAAATTGCTGTTTTAAAGCCATATTTATTATTATTAATGATTAGTCATTGGAATCTGATGTGGCCGTGTCTGGGACAGACAATCACCCGGTCACCATCTTTAAATATTTTAGTCGCATATTTTGTGCCGATAACACACGGAATATTCAATTCCCTGGAAACTATAGCCGCATGAGAAGTAATCCCGCCCTGGTCAGTTACTATCGCCCCGGCTTTTTTCATGGCCGGTAAAATATCAGGAACAGTCGCATAGGAAACTAAGATATCGCCGTATTCCATTTTAGACATGTCTTCGGGCTGATTGATGATTTTAACTTTACCGTAAACCCAATCGCCTGTTTTGCCCAGACAGGCAGTGGTTCCTTCCAATAATTTCAGCCCCCCGGCCAGTGAAAACTCATCAGCAATGGTATTTTCGCTGACAAATTTAGCGGCGGCATGTCCGACCAATAAAATTTTTTCCTGGCCCAAATAGGCGCATTCTTTTTCGCGTTCAACCAGCTGAGCCTTAGTCACTTTTAACTTGCCTTTGATTAAATCCCGCGCTTCTTCCTGGGTCAGATAGAGCCAATTTTCCTTTTTCAGCTCTCCGGCAAACTGTTCCATGATTTTATGAGTCAAAAAAACCAACAAAAAAGCCGTATCCTTGCGATAGACTTTTAAATAAGAAAGAATGCTTAAAGCATTGATATAATCCTGGTGTTTTTGATCAATTTTCAGCTCTTTAAATATTTTATTTTTTTCCTTTAGCGCATATTTGTCATTATTATCAATATAATCAAGCTCGCTTTCCAATTCCTGCAATTCCTTATTGATCATTTCATTAAAAATTTGTTCAAAATATTCCAGAGTATATTCCGGACCCCGGTAATTAAAATTCAGCCATTTCCAGTTCTCATATATGGCTTTAAGAGCCGGTTTATAATTTATTTTTTCCGACTTATACTGCAAAACTAGGTTAATCATCTCCCGGCGGTAAAGCTGGGTCCAGGTTAAATGTTCAGGCGCCAATAATTTTTCCAAAACATAATTCAGGCGTAAATCAGTGTCTTTAAGCTGCTTTTGCAGATAAGTTTTTAAATAATTGCTATAGGGTTCATTAAACAAATCTAAAATAGCAATGCAATTTAAAGAGATCTGAGTACTGATGATATCAGTAAACTGATCAAGCAGTTTCAAGGCTTCCTCGGGCTTAACTTTATAATTTTTCGCCTGCAGGTGTTTAAAATTAGACAAAGCTTCCTCGCCTTTGGCAGTTGATTTGACATAAATAATATCTTGAACAAAGCTTGAGTCAGCTAATAATTTCTTTAATGATTCAGCAGTGATTTTTTCAACTACATCCTTTTCAAAATAAAAGCGCACGTAATTATTTTTATAATAAGAAAGCAAATCAGGCATCTGGCTCAAGATACCCAATTTAACAGCCATGGAATTGGCATAGGCAATGGAAAAATAATTGAGCGTCAGCAAAGCGGCATTGGCCTCTTCGGTGTAAACTAAATACTTTTTATTGGCAGTGCCATATTTTATAAATAAGGCCTTAAGCTGATCATAAAAGGCATAATTGTGATTAAGCTTATAAAAATTTTGCTTGCCTTTTTTGGTCTTTGTGACCATCTGCCAATTGGCCAGTTTTTCCAGCTCGCGCATGATATTGGTCTGTTTTTTTCCAGTCAGTTCAATTAACTCTGAAGTCGATAATTCCTGCCCTTCGCGGCTGAACATTAGGCTTAAAAGCTTAAAGATTATTTGGGAAGAGAATAAATTTTCCAGCATATATGCTAACTATACTTATTTAGTATTGATTAATACCATTTTAGCATATTAGACTTTTTTTGTCAATATTTGTTAGGTTTATTAGTTTACTAGATAACGTTATATGATGTTATATAAGGTTTATTAGGTTATTATGAAGTTGCCAGAAAAATCACTATTCGCTTTTGGGTAAATTAATACATAAATCCACAACAACCGCCATTCGCATTAAATAAAAAAGGGCGCAGGATTTCTCCTTGCCCTTTTAGATAATTCATTTTTTTAGGAAATAGGGATAAAAGATTATACCTATCCCTCTCAACACCCATACTACAAAGCTTGGACAATTCAAGACCAGCCTCGCCTAGAAGTTGTAGATCAAAGTTGCCTTATACACATTCGAATCCATGGCAGGTTCGCCATATGGCTCGAAGGCGTAATAATAGTTCAGCTTAAAGCTGAGCTTGTCGTTGAAAGGTATCTTCAGGCTCGGACCAATCTGGTACGAACGAGATCCCTCATCAACTTCCTGCAGGTAATGGTAATTACGGGCATCCACTCCCACTCGAGTAAAACCCAGGGGGTAAGACACGGAGTGAGCAGTGAAAACCATATCAAATCCGGCGTAGTAGTAAAAGCTGTTTGCCATTACCCAATCGCCGGACTTAAGGGTGGTGTCAATGCCCAAAAACCAACCTGTATCCATAGTATCTGATTCCTCAAAGCCATAGCCCACAGAACCGGCCAGATTAAATTGGTCAGTAACCTGGTAGCTTAGCCCCAAGGAAGTGTAGGGCGCATGAGTGGACATCAGGTTGATGAAAACCATGCTGGCTTGCAGATTGACCCGGCTGCCGACTTCACGGCTGGTATTGAGAAACACGCCCATCTGGGGCTTGTCCTCAACAGCCAAAGCCGATCCGGCAAGCAACATCGACATAACCGCCATTACCACGAAAATCCTGATCCTCATTTCGCTCTCCTACGATTTTAACCGGGAGAACGCATCTCCCGGGTTACTTTGCTGGTTTGTTGTTTCTAAACAACGCGCCGCAAACACAACCCGGAAAGAGGAATATGGTCAAGTTCAAAAAAGATTTCCTTTGGCTTAAGCAGAATCAAATCTGCCAGCCTTATCATTAAGTTGTCCGAAACATACAGTAATGGCTGAAAATCCTCGGCCAGACAATCATTAGCTGTCTGATCATGATGCTGACGCGGGAATTCTGTACCATCCCTGATTTGATGACTTGTATCATATTGTTGTTCAACCAGCACAGTCTGATTTTGCCCATAGAAATGAGCGTCTACCTTTTTGGAATAACTGGCAGCTAAAGTGATCGCCGGCTGGAACAAGAATCCCAGCACCAGCGATAAATATCCTAGGTAAACTGACCGCCTGACCAATGCCGGAAATTGAAACAAAGAAGCAATTGCGCGCTCAATGTCCTTAACCGGTTTTCTGGCCTGCGCAAGTAAGATCGTCTCTTCCCTGGCAGTCAGCTGATAGCCCAGAGGTTTGTAACGCAAAAACTCGGCTTTAATCCGGTTAAAGCGCAGCATCTGAGCCGGACTCTCGTACCTTGGATAGTTCCAAAAATACTTAGGCCAGAGAATCACTCGCAAGGCAAAACGCCAGGGCGCAATCAGCATTTCATCGTAAAACGAAAGCTGTCCGGAAAAAGGCTCTTGCGCTTCAAAATAAAAATGATTTTCATGATGCCATTGCTGAAATTTCCGGTAAGCCTTTTCATGCTCTTCAAACCCGATGATGTAAATCAGGCCCCAGAAAAGCATAAGGATAAGATATTTTTCCACCAACCAGTATAAGCAGGCGAAACTAACTTGTTTCGCGTTAAAGTCCGACATTTCTTCGTACAGGCCATCTCGTTGCTGCCACTTTTTCTGAATGCCGGCTATGTATTTCAGCTCCTGGGAATTTGGCTCGTATCTTTTCCAACTGCTTAGTGCATCACGCCGGCGAACCAGATGTTCCAGCATATTTGGGCTGGTGAGATAAAAATTATATTTATCCTCCAGCGCGATCAGCTGATCAATATCCTGAAAATAATCAACCAGAGTATAATTGGTGCCTTTCGCTTCAGCACGGTCGAAAATTATTTTCAGTTCCCCTGCTACTACATCTCTACGCTTTTTCCAGTCTTCAAAATCTTCGCCTACGTAAGATTGGGGTCGATCCCAATCGTTTAAGCCGTGATTGCGAGTCTGATAATTTGGCACGTTAGCATTTTCTCTAACAAAAGTAATGCAGTTCATGCCGCCCAAACAGACAATAAATAAGGCTATCAGCCCTGTTTTGAGCCAAAGCCCATATTTTTTCAGCAGCTCTGATTTTTTGAACATGGGTTACCTCCTATATTTTGTTTACAATCCGAAGCTTTAGCGTAGGATTGTCAATGTTCTGACCGTATCTTGTGACCCTATATTTTAACAAAAAAAGCAGCATCTGTCAATGACTTGGGGTAAGTTATTTTATTTATTCGTAGATTAGTAGCAGAATTAAAAAAGGCCCGAGATTTCTCCCGGCCTCTTCATCTAAATAAAAAGCAAAATAGTCTTATATTTGCACCATCCAATAAGTCCCCGCGATAAAGACAGTAGGTGTCTGCGTTCCAAATCCGACAAGCCAATTCCCCGGCGCAGGGATTTGAGTATTACCCAAAGAAGTTGCAGGGATAATAGCCACTATATTGGGAATGCCGTCTACTGTGGCAACTACTACATAAGGGAGCTGCAACCCAGCATAAGGAATGCAAGGATTAGGAGGAGCAGGCGGTGGAGCGTTTACAGTACATATCGCTATTACAGAACCTATTTTCCCGTAAAAGATAGGTCCGCCCCCTGTAGCAAGAACGGTTCTGGCAACTGCAACCGAAATCACTAAGGTCAATATAGCAATTAATATCAAAATAAATTTATTTTTATGACGAATTGCAACTTTTTGGGATGAATTACTTCTCATATAGAAACAATAGTATTTGTATACTAAGACTTATTTTTTCTTTTTCTTGCTTTTTTCATCGCTTCTATCTTTTAAAAATTCCACAATATTCCCCGCGCTTTCCACCAACAATTTCATATAGCTGGAAGTATGCTCTATTTTTTCCTTCAAAGTTGTCAGCACAGCTTCAACCAATTCGATTTTCTTGCGCACATCAAAAACAATCTTTTTAACTTCCCTTAAAATCATGGCCACATAATAAATTACCCAACAAATAAAAATAGTCAGCAAAAGTACGACAAAGGAAATTACAATATATAAAATGTCTTTGGTTGTTTCGATCATATGAGAATTATTAACCACAGATTAATTATCACTGATTACACAGATAAGCCATCAGTGCTATCTGTGAATTAAATCTGTGTTTCAGCTATCCCTATTATATCATTATTTCCGTTTCTTGGCCAAACGCCAGATAGCAAAAATAAAAACAATTGCCAAGACTGCTAAGCCGAGGGCTATCAAATTAAAGGGGCTAATGCCGGCTTGTTCCTTTGGCTGCGATATTTCCGGCGCAAGGTACTGGACTAATTTGGTAATTTTAGGCAAGGTGCCAAGCTCGCTGATAACTTTAACCTCGATTAAATTTGTGCCTGGTAAAAGCTTGAGGGAAAAACTAAATTCGCCTTTAACCGGATCTGCCAATATATTTAATTCATCTAATTCTTTGCCGTTAAGAGCAATGGCAATCTGAGCTTTGGGATCGGAAATCCGACCGCTAAAAGTAGCGGTATCTTTTGAACCCTGGATTTTCTGGTTATCTGTAATAAATATTTCCAGGTGCGGAACCAGCTGATATACTCCGCCTTCTTTAACGGTAAAAGAGACCTGCGGTTTATTATCAAAAATCACATAATGATAATTTTCCATTTTGTCCTTGGTCAAAGTATCAGTCCCGTTTTTTAAAATGTCCGGATCCCAGACATAGGGCAGGTCATAATAAGTAATATCCAAAGGTACTTTAAACTGATCCATCAAGTCCTGCTTAACTTCCAATTTCAATTTATCAAAAGTCATAAAATCACCCAAATTCTCCAGGAATTTGACGGCTTCCGGCTTGGATAAATCAAGTATGCCGTTAAAGGTAACTCTTTCCTTGCCTAAAAGATCCAATGTTAAATTTTCAACCTTACTCGAGTCCTTAAGGGCGTCCAATTTCGTTGTTTTGGCGCCCGGCTGAAAAAACAATTCATTGAGCTTAACATTGGCAATGCCGGTTACCGGCTCGATATTTTCAGCCGTAGTGGTAGCGGGAATCAATTCTTCATCTTCGGGACTGCTTAAAGCTTCACTTAAATTAACCAATTTTTCGCCGCTGGAATAAGCCAGCGTCATTTGCGGATATTTGGATGAAAAAACATTAATAAAATTTAATCCGGTTTGCCCGACTTTATCGGAATTTTTAACTTTATTTAAAGTGAAAGTGACTTTAGTTCCCTTTTTGACGCTAATTGGTTCTTTATAATAATAACGGATGTCATCACAATTAAAAACGCAGCTGGGGTTGCTTTTGCCGACTACCGGAGTACCCTGAGGAATTCCTGATACAAAAAGTTCAGCCGAATCCAAATCCGGCTGATAACCTCCGAAAGAAATTAATATATGTCCTAATTTTGTATCTTCGGGGACAGTAAAACTGATTGTCCAGGTCGCTAAGCTGCTGGCATTGAGCGGATTAACACCGAGAGTGACATTAGTTAAGTCAGCGGCAGCATTGATCGGAGCTGATACAGAAATCAGAGAAAAAACAATTAAACTTAAAAAGAATAAAAAATTTTTCATATTATTTTTCATTACCGCGATTATTAAGCACATAATCTAAATGGCCTTTTTGTTGGTAAACAGGCTTAGTTGTCCGATTTTCATTCCACTCTGTCATTTCCACTCTGGCCTGTCCGCCCATTTTATTAATTATCTGCGACATTTGGCGGGCAATAAATTTATCACCATCACGCGATATAATCCAATACAAAACCCCCGCCCCCATATCCGGCCCAGCACCATAAACGCACCATTGGGGATGCAATCCGATATGCGTTGAATGTTTATCAGCCAGTTCTCTCAGCTCTTTCCTTAAATCTTCCATGCTTTCATCTTGCTCCTGATCTTTTTCGCCTTTGATAACTTCAAACTTTGGCATAGATTTATTGTCTGATTTGCGCGCTGAATTTTGAGTTCAATATATTTAAAACTTTTTGATGAATAATCTGGACTTCATCCATGGTTAAAGTTTTGTCATCAGAACGATATTCAATTCTGAAGGCAATAGATTTTTTGCCTTCAGGAATGCCCTGGCCTTCATAAACATCAAAGAAAGTAATTTTGCGGATCAAATCCTTATCAACTTCTTTAACCGCCTGAAAAACTTCTTCCCAGAGAATTTTTTTGGCTATAATCATGGAAATATCCAAATCAATGCTGGGAAATTTAGGTATTGGCCTGTATTTTATGGCATCAGTGTATAAAGCAGCCAATTTGGACAGATTAAATTCAAAAATTGCGACTTTTGATTTTAAGCCCAATTTATCATACAAATTATCAGCAACTTCGGAAATATAACCGATATCCTTGTCCTGAACAAGTATTTTTACCGCCCGATTCTTTTTGGCAAAAGGTAAAACATCAGCAATTTTCTCCAGTTTATAATCAAAATGC
This sequence comes from Candidatus Parcubacteria bacterium, assembly GCA_026395755.1. GTDB lineage: Bacteria > Patescibacteriota > Patescibacteriia > CAIXNZ01 > CAIXNZ01 > JAPLYC01. The sequence goes on from JAPLYC010000042.1 coordinate 23,816, forward strand.
AGCTGAGCTAAAAGACCGGCAATTACATTTTTAGCAATATAAAAAGGCTTATCATTTTTCTTTTCGCAAATTATGCCGGCCATTAATTTAACCTGCAAGGGTAAACTTTTATCTCCCTGGTCAGACATTTTTTCACCTTTGGCTTCCGGCCAGTAAACAGAGCCGACTTCAAATAAACCAAAATCGTCATAATTGCGGCAATTGGCCACCGCGTTATTCAATAAATTAGGAACCAAGGAACGGCGCAAGAGATTCCATTCTTTGGCCTGAGGATTGGCAATGCGGATATGATCCTCTATTTTCAAGCCTAAATTTTTCACCTGGTCTTCACCGACAAAAGAATAATTATAAACCTCGCTTAAGCCAAAACCATAGGCCAGAATCTGTTTGATTTTTCTTTCCAAATCTCTTTCCTTATTAACTTCAGGGCGAGAAATAGCAATCGTGGGCAAGCTTGATTTTAAATTACTATAGCCATAAATTCTGATAATTTCTTCGACCAGATCTTCGGGAATAGAAATATCCTTGGTTGCGCGCCAGGTTGGGATAGTCACGCTTAAATCTTTGATTCCTTTTTTAACTCCAAAGCCCAAACTGGTCAAAATTTTCACCACTTTATCTTTAGGAATTTCCTGACCCACTTTTTTAGCAATAAAATCAAAGCTTATTTTGATCGGTCCCTGATCAAGTTTAAATTTCTTAACATCTTCAATTTTAGAAACTATTTTAGCCTCGGGGCAAAGCTGTAAAATCAGTTCAATCGCGCGCTTAATCCCCCATTCAGCCAGATTGGGATCCAAAGATTTTTCAAATCTGATTGAAGCTTCTGATCTCAAACCAAGTTTAGTTTCAGTCTGACGTATGGAAACATGGTCAAAATTTGCTGATTCAATAATGACTTTCTTGGTTTTATTATCAATTTCAGTATTGGCGCCGCCCATTACACCGGCAATAGCCACCGGCTTATTGGCATCAGCAATTACTAACATACTATCATCTAATTCCCTTGTTTGTTCATCCAAAGTATTAATTTTTTCTCCTTTTTTAGCCTTGCGTACAATAATCCGATGTTCTGCCAATTTATCATAATCAAAAGCATGCAAAGGCTGACCGATTTCCATCATTACATAATTGGTAATATCAACAATATTATTTATAGAACGCATGCCCACGGCTGCGACTCTTTTTTTCAGCCATTCGGGTGATTCAGCAATTTTTATACCTTCCAAAACAACACCGCAATAGCGCGGACATAATTTATAGTCCTCAATTTTAATATCTAGCTTTTCCGTACCTTCCTTAAAACTTTCTACTTTAAAAACTTTCAACTTTTCACTTAATAAAACTGCAACTTCCCTGGCAATACCGTAATGCGACCATAAATCCGGACGATGGCTTAATGATTTATTATCAATTTCATAAATAGTATCGTCCAAGCCCAAAACTTTAGTCAAAGGTTCACCAACCTTGGCTTTGCTGTCTAAAATCAAAATACCGGCATGATCTTTGCCCATACCCAGTTCATCTTCTGCGCAAAGCATACCACTGGATTCTTCACCACGCACTTTAGCTTTTTGGATTTCTATACCATTAGGCAATTTAGTGCCAATTGTCGCCACCGGAACTTTTTGCCCGACCTTAATATTCGGTGCCCCGCAGACGATGTTTAGCTTTTCTTTACCAATATTTACCACGGTTAAACTTAACTTGTCGGCATTAGGATGTTTCTTAATTTCCAAAATTTCACCGACAATCACGCCGTTTAAGCTTGCAGACTGATCAGTCATACCCTCCACTTCAGCCGTGGACATAGTCAATTTAAACCCCAGCTCTTTAGCTGATAAAGAGTTTGGTATTTTTACAAAATCTTGAAGCCAATTTTTTGAGATATACATATTTAAATATTATTAATTTTCGCGATAATCGATTTAGAAATTCAGAGGGTCGTTAACGGTGACCTAACC
>JAPLYC010000058.1 GCA_026395755.1 Candidatus Parcubacteria bacterium
TTGTCATCATTAGGATCAATTTGCAGAATTATTTTATCCTCGCTGGTACTCAAAATTATCGGCTGGTTTGGCACTTTGGCCAAGGTAAAACAGCTGGCCACTGAAGTAGCCGCAGATTCGCCGGCTGCGTTATATGCTTTAACATAACGGCTATACTGTTTATTTACGTCTAAGCCTGTCTCTTCAATAGAACTCAGATTAGGTTGTTCCACAAACTTCTTCAAAGCATCTGTGCCCGCTTCAAAAACCCGAAAGCCCATTTCACAAGTGGCATTATCCTTAAAATTCCAGCTGATGGAGGCGGAAGTCAAAGCCTGGCAGGATGGCACAACAGCTGTCGGATCTTCAGGTGCTGCATCAGTACAACTTGAACCTAGTGAACCGGGTGGCGTGCCGACGCTGAAAGTCATTCCGCTATAATCATAGGTTGAAGCCCAAACATCATTATTTGTTCCACCATTGGAATCACCGCCAGCTAACCACATGCGATTCTTAAATAACGTAGCGGCAAAAAAATCTCGTCCCTGCCAAGCCGCAGCAGATGTGACTGCTGACCAGGAATTGCCGTCAAACGCCCAGACATCATTAGTCCAAAGAGCCGGAAAAAAATAAACACTGCCGATCACATAATGATTACCTCCAAAAATATAAATTTTGTCATTATAAGATAAAGCTTCAAGCGTGTAGCGAGTGGACCAGGGTGCAGCGCCTAAATTTGTCCAGGTACGGCCATTGGGTGTGCTATAAACATCATTTAAACTCACGTTATTCCAACCGCCCATGATATATAATTTATCGCCACTTCCGCTATTTAAAACTGCTGCGGCATGCATATCACGAGCCGGCCAAGTCGCTTTATTAACCTGACAGGTACCACCTCCCAGACATGGCACATTATCATTACATGGAGCATCCGGAGCAGTACCACCAACGCAAAATCCGCTATACCAGTTGGTACCATTAGGGCTGAACCAGACATCATTTAAATATTGGTTAGCGTTTGTACCTCCGCAAACTGAAGCTGGACAGTTGGCGTCAGTAGCGCAAAATAGTCCCCGATTAACACCACCAAAACAAATTTTACTACATACTCCGGCTGGTATTAGTGGCAAAGAAGCCGGGCATTGCGCTGGTACATCTGCAGTGCGTCTGCAAATTGATCCGGGCCTGGTACCTCCACTGCAACGGCCAAAGACCTGACCGCCTGTCATCCAAAGGCCGTTATTAGTTCCAGAATTAAAAATAGTAACCGTTGGTTCATAACGACCAACCCAAGCAGGCGCTGGTTCCAATGCCCAGGTAGTAGCGTCGGTTGAGGACCAGACTTCTTCAAAATTGGCTGAATTACAAATAAAACCAGGATCACAATAAGTAGCTGTAATACCTGATGAGGCATTAATACCATTTGTACAATAAGTCACTGTCCCGCCAGAGCACCTGCCGTAACATATACCAGTACCGCTGTCGCAACCTCCGATTAAATATAATTTATTATTAAAATTAATTACTTTTTGGCCATGACGCTTCGCCCAAGGTGCTACTCCTGTAGGAACTTCCAGTGTCCAATCAGCGCCTTCTTCAGAACTCCAAACATCATTTTGTAATCCTCCAAATTGGGGTGATAAACCTCCAAGAAGCCATAATTTTTCCGGCGCTGGTCCGGCCGGGTCAAAACTTACTAAAGACGGCCGCCAGCGCGAACCAAAAATGGCATCATAATTTTGCCCGATTAAGGTCCAATCACTACCATTTGACGTATGCCAGACATCGTTCCAATTACCCCGAAATCTCTCATAACCGCCCAGCAAATAAATTTGATTATCTTTAACCACGGTTTCAAAACCGCGTCTGGCGCTCCAATGTGTCCAAGTACTTGGCTCTGAAGCATAATCATAATTTTTAAAATCAACTGTTGGGGCTATCTTGGTCCAATGGACTCCTTGTTCACCAGCTTGCGTAGTGGTAACCCAGACATCATTATAATCAATTTCAGCTGAAGTAATGATCATGCCGCCCATTAAATACATTTTTTCACCCAGATCAGGCGCATCACCCGGTTCATCAAAAACAACGACCCGATGTAAAGATCTGCCGTTTTCTGCCGGATTAAGAGGATTAGGACTGCCCCATTCAGGTGAATTTGTTACTAAATTCCAGGTAATGCCGTCAACAGATGAATATATATCTTTAAAATACGTAGGCACAGAATCCCTACCGCCAAGTATCCATAATTTTTTCGGTGCCGGTCCGCTGCCGTCTTCATCCCAGGCAACCATCTGATGGGTACCACGCTTGGACCAGGCTGGCGTGGTATTGGGACAGCCAGGATCTACATCTCCGACCAAACACGTCCAATCAACACCATTACTGGTAACCCAAACGTCATCATAATTAAAAGGAGCTGGATTGGTAAAACCAAAACCGCCGGAAAGATATAATTTATTATTTAAAACAGCCAGACCAAAAAGCTGCCTTTTAGCCCAAGCCGCATTTTCTTTACCGGATACCTGCTGCCAAGTCAAGCCATCATTGGAATACCAGCTATCATTGAACAAATTGAGAATAGGTACATCATATGTATAATCCTCATAATAATTGCCGCCGTAAAACCATAACTGGTTATTAAATTCTGTCAGTCCAAAATTTGATCTGCCATTGACAGCGCCTTTACCGGGCCAGGGTGCGGCCGTAGGTCCAACCCAATTAACGCCATTATCGGCTGAGTACCAAATATCTTTACTGATACGGTCTTCCAGCCCGCCAATTACAAATATTTTATTCTGATAATTAACGGCGCCAAATTGGCTTCTGGCTGGCCAAGCCATATCATTTGCGCTCATTTTCTGCCAAGTTGCGCCATTGCCCGGATGACAGACATAAGAACTGCCGCTTTTAGACACAAAAACAGAGACATCATTAACGCCTAAAAAAGTGTCATTAGTTGGCACAGCTTTCTGGTAATCATTGCCGCCAACGGGATCTAAATCATAAGTGGCAAAAAGCAGGCTATTTTTTTCAATCTCAGCCCAAACGCGGTCAGGTGCAGTTACGCCGGTAGTCGCGTTAATGGTCACGGACTGACCGGATGAAAGACTATTCGGAGTCAGACTGCAAGATATTTTATTTGTCTGATAATTAATATTTAAATCGTCAATTACCGGAGTAACAGAATTAAGCGTTGTCACCAGCTCAGCTTTCCAGCGTAAATCGACGCCTAGGGTGGTAAAATTATGCAAAACATTATTAGTGGCAGCTTCCCAAGTTGCACCGCCGTCATTAGACAAAGAGTAATTAATAGTCTGGCCATTGAGCGTCTCATTTGCGGCTATTTTGGCATTGGTAATAAAGTCCGTGCCCGAATTAATATTTAAACTTTGAACAATGCCGGGTGCCTGATAATCAGGCATTATTTTAGTAAACAACACATCGGTATTCGCACCTACGTTCTGCACCCAAATTGTATATAAATTACGATCTGGGCCAAAAGTAAAAATCGGATAATTGCCAGATACGCCCGATAAATCATCATAAGTCGGAGGGCCAATCGTCCCGTCTATTTTTGTCCAACCAGTAGCCGGGACTCCCTTACTAATATAAATATCGGCGTCATGCCAAATCACATAGGCTTTATTATTAAGCTGATCAATCTGTAAAATGGGGTTTAATGATGCGGTGGCATTGTTAGATAAATTATCATAAGAGGTAGGCAAGATCGTCCCGTCCATTTTTGTCCAACCTGGCCCGGGCGTCCATTTAGTAAAACAAATGTCATAATTCCCGGTTGCCTCATCAGTCCAAGTAATATAAGGATTTTTTGCTGAATCCAAACCCAGCTTAATCCCAAGGGAATGAAAGCCCGGAGTATTTGATACATTGTCATAACTGGGCGAGGTAGTGCCGTCCATCTTTGTCCAACAATCATTGATACCAAATCCACAGATTATTGGGCCAGCCCCTAAACTTACTTTTGAAAAATAAACTTCGGTTTTTCCTGCAACACTATTCGGCCAAGCAACATAAGGTATATTTGGATCTGTACTTTTATCAATTTCCATATCAAAATCTTGATAAAAAACCGCAAACGTATTCGAAATATTCTCCTGGCCTATGGTATCGCCTGCGAAATTAGTCCAACAAGCTGTTTTTCCTACCCCACAAACCGAGCCATCATCTCCCTTTTTCCATCTGATAAAATACATATCAGCAGTCTCCCGAAAAACTATATACGGGTTATCATTCTGATCAGGAATAGAACTTCTAGAAATCTTAATAATCGGTTTAAGGCCGGTAGTAGCAGATATAAATTCATAACCCGGGAAATTATTCATTGCGCTCCAAATAGTGCCGTTCCATCGAGTAAAGTTAAGCTGAGAACTTGTCTCAGCAACAACATAGGGATAATTATTTGAATCAAGATCAATATCAGGCCTGAAACAATCATAAAGAGGTAATATTTCATAGCTTGTTGGCACTGTTGTACCATTCATTTTGGTCCAGGCATTAGCTGACGGAGTCCATTTGGTAAACCGCGCTTCATGACCGACTATTTGTTCAGACCAAACAATAAACGGATTATTACTAGAGTCTAAAACTAATTTGGGCATAGATGAGACAGTTGCTGTTTGAGAAATATTTTCCGGGCCGAGAACGGTTCCCGCCATATTTGTCCAACAGTCAGTTAAACTGCCGCCGCAAACTCCACTGCCGGCTCCGGGAGTCCATTTGGTAAAAAAGATATCATATGACCCGACATCTTCTATCCATACTACATAAGGTATATTATTACTACCGACTTTAATTATCAGATCAGAAACACTGGCAGAAGTTGGTAAACTAGAAATATTTTCATATCCGATAGCAGTATTGGCCGCATTAACCCACTCTTTCCCCCACAACCTGGCTTTGCCAGCCGGAGCAACCGCAGTTTCCCATTTAGATGTGGTATTAGTAACATCCTTAGCTACTGCATCATGGAAATCTTCAGTATATGACAGATAATCAGCTCTTACCTCCTGCAGATAATTATAGCTGAAAATTACAGCTAAAATTAAAACAAAAACCAAACTCAAAATAAGTTTAGTTTTAAAACTAAAAAATTTCAAGAAAAATGCTCTTTTTCTGATTTTCCTTGGATTTAACATGCTTGTTTAATTACACTTTTATTATAGCACTCTGTGCTAAAATTGGCCAATATCCAATAAAAAAACTCCCGCGCATCATCAGGGAGTTTTTTTTATACTTAATTTTAGCTTAATATTTCACATTACCGCGCATTTTTTCCTTATATTTCTTAATCTGCCGTTCCAATTCTTCTTTGGCCTCATTGATGGCGACGTATAAGTCGTCTCTTACGGCTTCGGCTCTTAACAGCTGTTTTTGGGGCACATTAATATTTATTTCCGCCCGAAATACATCACCTTTTTGATGATGATTGGATGTACGCCCGACATCAACTCTGGCAATTAGAGCCTGATCAAAAAACTTCTCCAAACTGCCGACCTTTTCATTGACATAATCTTTGATGGCTGGAGTCAAGTCCATATTAGTGCCTTTAATGTCGATTTGCATAATATTGGTTTATTAGTTAATTAGTTAATATGAGAATAAAAATACTTATTTAATTAAAAATCTTTCAATAAAAAAATATGCCAAAATCATATAAGATACAAAATTCATCAATAAGGATGAGACAAAAAGGTCTTTTTTACTTACGCTTTTAAAAAATAAGAGCAGCACTAGCCACTCAACAAGAATAGTCACAAAAAAACTGGTAACAAAAACCAGGGACTCCATTTGCAAAACATTTAAACTCCTGCCCCAAAATAACATAAAAATAAGAGCGCCAAGAATATAAGTAACAATATTAGCGAGCAAAACAGCTACAATTATTTTCCAAAGCCGAATTTGATATTTTAGCAATTTACCCAAGGTCAAGTATAATACAAACATTTCCAAAACAATAATCGCGAAAAATAAGAATGGATCATAATTCATAAATGGCATATAACCATCCGCCCGCGCAATTTCAGGTAACATTAATAAAACTACAATGAAACTAAATAAAAAATATTTCTTCATAATTGCTTAATTAAGTCTAAAAATATTTCTTCATTTATTATTTAATTAAAAATCTTTGGACAAAGAAATAAGTCAAAATTGAATAAGAAACAAAATTCATCAAGAAAGAGGCGGCCAAAAGATCCTTTTTTCTAACTGTTTTAAAAAATAGAATCAGGATTAGCCATTCAACTAAAATGGTCACAATAAAACTGGTGATTAAGACTAAAAACTCCATCTGTAAAACAGTTGAAGTCCTGCGCCAATATAACAGATAAACAAAACCTCCAAGAAAATAAGTTATTAAATTAGCGCTAAAAACCGCCAATATAATTTTCCAAATCTTTATTGGATATTTTAATAATTTACCTAAAACCCAGTATAATATTAACATTTCTAACACAATAATCGCTAGAAATAAAAAAGGGTTATACTCCATAAACGGCATATAAAGATCTGCCCAAACAACCTCAGGCAATATCAATGAGACTAAAACAAAACTTAACAAAAATATTCGTTTCATACTTATTTAATTATGGATAAAAATTCTTTTTCGCTGATTATTTTAACACCCAGCTTCTTAGCCTTATCAAATTTTGAACCGGGTTCTGAACCGGCCACCACATAGTCGGTACTTTTACTGACCGAAGAGCTAACATCACCGCCCAAACTGCGAATTTTGGCCTTAGCTTCATCGCGGGTCAGGGATTCCATGCTACCGGTCAAAACAAAAATCTTTCCCGCCAAAGTCTGCTTGGCCTTTTCGATTTTATCAATCTTTATGTGCTTTAATAAATCACCCACCACTTTAAGACTTTTTTTATCCTTAAAATATTCCGCAATACTTTCAGCCACAACCTCACCGACGTCAGATACTTTCATCAAGTCATCTTTAGTAGCTTCTTTGATTTTTTCCAGACTGGCAAAATGATTAGCCAAATCAAAAGCTGTTTCTTCGCCCACATGACGGATGCCTAGGCCATATAAAAATTTAGCTAAAGGGATATGTTTGCTGTTTTCAATCGCCTCAATAATATTTTTCGCTGATTTTTCCCCAAAGCGTTCCAACGGTTCCAAATCCCCTAATTTCAGTTCGTAAAGATCAGCGGCATTACTGACCAAGCCCTCATTCATCAATTGTTCCAAGATTTTCGGGCCCATACCGTCGATATTCATACCGCCTTTGGAGACAAAATGAAATAATTTTTCCTGTTCTTTGGCAAAACATTTGGAATTAGAACAGTAAATGCCCACTTCACCGGGCTTGCGGGTCACTACGGAACCGCAGGTCGGACATTTTTCCGGCACTTTAATCACCCGTTCCTTACCGGTTCGCAATTTCGGCAAAACCTGAAGCACTTTGGGGATGACATCACCGGCACGTTCAATGATGACCGTATCTCCGATTTTAACTCCCAGTCTTTCAATTTCATCGATATTATGCAAAGTAGCATGGCTAACAATGGTTCCGCCGACTGGCACAGGCTTTAAGTCAGCGACCGGAGTTAAAACTCCAGTGCGTCCAACGTTAAACCGTACATTTTCAATAATAGTCGTTGCCTCTTCAGCCGGAAACTTATACGCAATATATCCTCGGGGAGTTTTACCGACTACGCCTAATCTTTTAAATAACTTGAGGTCATTAACCACGCCAACAATACCGTCAGTCCAATAATTTAATTTCTCTCTTTCTTTACGCACATATTCACGAAAGGCTTCAATTCCATCAAGATTTTTACAATGGCGATTTAAAGGATTTTCTTTCACCCCCAATAAACGCAAAACCTGATGGGATTGTTCATGAGTAGCCAGTCCGAAATCAGCCAAAAGGTCATAGCCAAAAAAATCCAATTTCCTGGCAGCCGTAACTTTGGGATCCAGTTGCCGAATTGAACCGGCCGCGGCATTACGCGGGTTGGCAAAAATTTTCTCACCCTTTTTCTCCTGTTCTTTATTTAAATTATCAAAAACTTTTTTAGACATAAAAGCCTCCCCACGGATTTCAATCCTGCCTGACAAGATTTTAATTTTTTTCTCAAATTTTTCTTTAGCAATCCCCTGCCCATATTTGCTGAAAAAATCTTGAATTTGCTTTTCAGTCGGCTGATGCAAAGCTAAAGGAATGGCCTCAATAGTTTTTAAATTATGGGTAATATCTTCGCCGATTTCACCGTCACCGCGAGTTGAACCCTCGACTAAAAGACCGTCTTCATAAATCATAGAAACTGCCAATCCGTCCATTTTTATTTCCGCATAATATTCATAATGGGTTCCGGCCAATTTATGAATTCTGGTCTGCCAATCCTGCAATTCCTCAAAACTAAAGACATCCTCAATCGAAAGCATGGGGACTTCGTGCTTTACTTTTTTAAACTTACCCAGCGCTTTACCGCCAACCCGTTGCGTCGGAGAATCTGGAGTAATTAAATCGGGATACTGCTGTTCCAGCTGATAAAGTTCGTGCTTGAGCGAATCCAAAGCCGCATCAGAAATCTCCTGTTTATCCAAGACATGATAAAGATAGCGATGATGATTGATCTCCTCGCGCAGCTTGATTATGCGCTTTTTAGCTTCTTGTTTATCCATGATTTTATTATATCATAAAATCAACCAGAATCTTAGCCCAAATATTGACAAATTACTTGATTTATGATAGGATATAATATTCTCAAAGATTACATAAAAGGAGAAGAAATTGGAAAAACAAATCATAATTATGAGAGGCCTTTCAGGCTCAGGCAAATCAACCTATCACAAAAAATATTACCCTGAGGCGGTAGTCTGCAGCGCCGATGAATTTTTCATAACGCCAACTGACGGAGAGTACAAACATGATCCGGCAATGATTGGCCAGGCTCACCAGCAATGTTTTGCCAAATTTCTGAACGCAGTCGCCGAAGGCCAACCAGTGATTGTGGTGGATAACACCAATATCCAACGCTGGGAAGTCTCGCCTTATTACATGACCGGCATGGTCTTTGGTTATCAGGTGCTGATCGTCACCATTGATTGCACTCCCCAGACTGCCACCCAACGCGGAATCCATGGCACACCAATTGAACGAAATCAGCAATATTACCAAAATTTTGAATCTTCTCTTCCTTTCTGGCGTGAATTAAAAATCACCACTGAACCCAAAAGCACCACCTAGTGGTGCTTTTATTATTAAATCTACTGATATTGTTAAAGCGTTAAATAGCTGATAAATAAACGCCGGATAAAATCAAATTGCCAACCAGCAAAACAACTATGGCCGCCCCGGCTAAAAAACTGCCCATAGGCAGCATATCTCCGATTTTTTTCTGTTTCGTCAATAATAATATCGTGGCAATGATACCGCCGATTATATACGCTAAAGCTAATGTCAGTACAGTAAATTGCCAGCCCAGCATTACTCCCAATAAAGCACCCAGTTTAACATCACCCAAGCCCACCCATTTTTGAGCTGACAACAGATATTGAGCGCCGAAAAACCCGGCACCGATAATTCCCCCTCCTAACAATTCCCAATACCCAATTCCCAATTAAACTGATAAAAAAGGCCGGCCAAATAATTTTATCCAGAATTAAATAATGACGCCAGTCAAAAATCAGAATAAGCAGTAAAGTAGAAATAAAAAATAAATCCCGGACTAAAAACCAGCTAAAGGCTCCGTATTTTATAAAAACTAAGGCAAAAAGAATACCGGTTACCAGTTCAATAAAAAAATATGGTTTACCAATCGGCTTTTTACAGAAGCGGCAATTCCCTTTTAACCGTAAAAAACTTAGCAAAGGTATCAAATCCCGATTCCATATTTTTTTTCGGCAGTGAGGACAAAAAGAACGCCCCCAAAGAGGGACTTTTTTTGCCAAACGATATAGGCAGCAATTTAAAAAACTACCAGCAATAATACCTAACAAAAAGAAAAACAAAATGTTTATTATCATGCTTAAATTATAACAGTTTTTATACTAAAATAAAATCCGCCCGTCCCTTGCGAGACGAGCGGATTTTTATATATCTTAGTATTTATTCAATGGTAGGATATGCGGCTAAAATTTCAGGCGTGACATTATAAATTGTCTGGCCAAAATAATGAGCGGCTAAGTCTTGCAAAGTTTTAATATGACGCTTAAAACTATTTTCTATGATATAGATTTTAAAATCATTGATAGCGCGCAGCAAAGTACCGTCAGGATAAACTTTTATGCCCAAAACCGCCGGCTCTTCTGTCTCAGTTACAATTTGCGCATCAATATTTTCAGTTTCGCAAGTTTGTTTCTGGGCGGCAAATTGAGCCTCGGTCCACTCGCAAACTTCAGGAGTTTTCGTGATCATGTTCCTGGTTTGCTTGCCATCAACGCAATCTGACCAATCGCTGTATGTTACCTCGGTGCAAACTGGAGCGATACCACCACCATAACTACCGCCGGAAACATCCGGCTTTGAATTACTGATGGTGAAAGTTGAACCGCTGGTTAAAACAATATTATTATAGGGAAAACCGCCGTTTATTGTTCTAACTGAAACTGTAGCTGTTAAATTACCAGTATTATTTATGACCAAGTTGTAAGTAGCTTGTGAAGCATCAATTCTGGGCATATAAATATCAGTTGGCAAACCATTGTCAATATCCAAAAATGTCGCTTCAAATTGATTTAATGGCTTGCTATAAACAACTTTAATGGTTAAAATATCGCCATTTTTAACAGTAATTTTAGTAGCATAGGTTTCACCACCGTCTATTGAGTACAAAATTGATGCCGTGGGTACATTGCAATTCCCTTTTTCTTCTTCAGTAACATCAGCTGATGCTGCATGGCTAAATTTAATCATGCTAATAACCATAGATAAATCGCCCGGGCCAATATAACCGTCGCCATCTAAATCGGCAGCTACTGTACGAGGGAGCTCTGACTTCATCATTTGAAGTATCAAGCCTATGTCTTTATAATCAATTTTATTGTCGCCATTGGCGTCACCTTTTGTACAACTGTTTGAGCTAGAATCTAATGCGCGTTTTGCAGCAGCTTCGGCGCTAAGCTCAGCAAGCTCAGCTACTATTTCAGGATGAGCCGGCAAGTCAATTTTATATGTTTTTATTAAAAGGGAGATATCGCCGGCAGAAATAAAGCCGTCCAAATCCAAATCTGCGCATGGATTACGCGGTTCCAATCCCTTTGCCATTTGGATCATAACTTCTGTATCATATTTATTGATCAGTCCGTCGCCATTTAAATCACCTGTAATGCCGTCACATAAAGGATTATTAGGCAATTGATAAGGAATAGTTGGCACTGCTTCAACTAAGGGTTCGGGAATAGCTTCCAGAACCTGGGGTTCGGCTAAAATTTTCTCATTATTTTGCTTGCCTTGTTCTTTAATTTCCTGGATTATAAGGGAAGCATCACCAGGACCGATAATATCATCGCCATCCAAATCAACCTTGGAATCGGCTGGAATTTGGCCAGTAATCATATCCTGAATTAAATCAGTATCCTGATTATTAAGTTCACCATCACCATTGGCATCACCCGTGATGACTGCGGGCTGATTGTCAATAGAATCAACGACTGAGGGTTCGGTTACAGCAATGGATCCGGTGCTTGGAGCGACAACTGTTTCAGTGCTAGGAGCACTATCAATTGTTGATTCGGTCGTAACCGCATCTTCAGCAACTGCCACTAAGGGTAAAACCAATAATTGGCTGGCAATTATCAGTGTAATTAGAGTCCAATAAAAATTTTTCTTTGTCATAATCATAAAATTATTATTAATTAAATGTTTCAGCCAGAGGCTGATCTTCGCCTGAAGCAGACTGGCTGCCTTTGGCGGATATGTTTATTTTTTAAATATGTCAGTTTATTATACTTGACAAAACTTAATTAATGTATTTTAATATATTGATTCTTAATTCATACGATAGATTACCATATATTTACAAAAATGTCAAGCCTGTTTATAATACTAAAAAATCCCTTGAAAATTTAGGGGTTTTTTAGTATAATATATTATTTTTTCAGTAGTTTTATTTCTTATTAATACCTTCGGCATTAGCGCTATATTGACCAGCCAGCCCCAGACTACTGGGCTTTTCCGTGTTAAAAATAATTTCATAATCCTTGACATTACCCTGGTATAAATATTGCCTGTCAGCCAAAGGATCTTTGGGGATCGTAGCCATATAAGTAGTATCCTGACTGCAGGGAGTTTCCAAAGAAACTATAGCCCCGACTGCCTTGGCACATAATTTTTCACTTCCCTTTTGTCCCAAAACAACGGATTTATCAACTACCGGATACTGATCTTCATCACTATGATAAAATTCCAAAGCAGTTCGAACTTGTCTGATATCGCTGATTCTTCTGGCATCCCTGGCCTTGGCCCGCTGATCATTTAAGGCAATGACCGAAATAGTCGCTAAAAGTATTATAATGGCGACAACAATCAACAATTCTACCAATGAAAATCCTCCTTGTTTTTTATTATCTTTAATCATATGGTTAAAAACATGGTTGACTAATTATTTGAATATTATTAGCGCAATTTTTTCCTTTTTTCAAGCCTAAATTTTTAAAATTGGAAACCAGATTAAATTCCAGCTGATAATTTTGCCCGTCATCACTTCTTTTATACCGATAGATATTGCCTTCAGCCAAATATTGATTTGGAATCGGTTTTAATATATTTTGACTGCAATTGTCAGTTATTTTCTTAAAACCGTCCCCGCATAATTTTTCCGTACCGCTATATGAATCGCTTAGATTTATTATGCCGTTAGACTCGGGATAAAAATTATTTTTCAATAAATAGACTTCCAGCCCGCTTTTAATCTGATCGATTTCGGAAAAAACCTGAATATCTTTATTTTTTAAAGACAAATACCAAATTACGGCGACATCCATTGCCACTACCATAACAATAAGCAAAATAAAAATCAATACCTCTATTTTTGTAAAGCCGTTTTTCATTTATTTTGTTAGCTAGATTTATTTTTTGCTTTCTTTTAAAATCTTCTTGATTTTATCAACAACTTCCGAAGGCATAAAATGAGCCTTAATCAGATAACCCACGGCGCCCTTTTCAAATCCCTTTTTGACATCGTCTTTTTGACCCAGATTAGTCAGCAATACGACAGGGATGTTCGCCAAATCCTTATTTTTCTTCAAAGCGTCCAAGACGGCAAACCCGTCCATTTTGGGCATCAAAATATCCAGCAAGATGATATCTGGCTTTTCTTTTTCGGCCATTTCCAGCCCCTTTTTGCCGTCCTCGGCAGCTATAACTAAAAAGCCTTCAAGATCAAACTTAGTTGTGTACATTTCCACCAAAAAAGTGTCGTCTTCAACCAATAAAATTTTAATTTTTGCGTCTGCCATAATATAAAAGGATTAAGTATTAATTATCTTTATTTTTAATTATTGAAAAAGAATTAATTCTGCTGAACTTAATATCCTGGGGTCCCAATCAACTTTACCGGAAACTATTTTCCCCATTCTCACTGTTTTAAAGCGATCGGCAATTAAATAAATTTCCTCTTCTTTGATTTCCCGAATGGCTTGGTTATTTTTAAAACTTGCGGTTAACGGATCAACTAGCCGCAATTCGCCGTTATAATCAATCAGATAAATATTTTTGTTTGTACTAAACTTGACCAGGGCACCGCGTAAAGGCGCTAATTCTGTGTCAGGCAAAATTACTTGCTGACACTGGCAATTAACGCAAGTCTGTTCAGAGCTACAGCCAATCAAATCACATTGTTCCCCGGTTTCAATTTTGCCATTGCCGCAAACTGGTTCAACCGGTGGTATGATTATTTGTTGGCATTGGCAATTAACGCAATTCTGATTAACTCCGCAGCCGCTTTGATCGCATTGTTCATTGGCTTCTATAGTGCCATTGCCGCAAATAGGTTCGGGGGGTGTCGGCGGTGTTTGGTTGGTGTTATCAATAACTACCGGCGGCAAATTAACATTATTAATATTAGTATTGTTAACAACAGTGACTGGTTTGGGCCTGGTAATCAGCCAATAAGTAACGCCAATTAGAACTGCTATTATTATAACAAAAATTACGATAAAAGTTAACCGGCGTTTCCAAATATATTGTTTGAAAGAAAAGATTAAATTTACCTGCTCAAATTTCTCCCGGCTCAGGGTTTTGGGCGTTTCTTTTTTAGGTATAATCTTGGGTTTTTCCTTTGATTTGGAAGCTACAATAACCTGTTTTTCCGGACTATGCATTTTGATTTCAATTTCTTCCTTTTTAGTCGATTTTTCTCCTTCTTTACCTAAAAAGTCAATGGCCATATATTTTAGATTATATCTCTCATAGCCAAACCCAGGGCAACGGCAAAACGGGGACCGATTTCCCAAAGCACAGGCCTTAATTCTTCCGGATAAATTACCCTGGCCCAGGGGTCGCCGATATAAGTTCTGACATTTAATTGCTCAGACAGATATTTATCCAAAAAATTACCGAGCAGAGCGCCGCCGCCTGTTAAAATTATTTTATCCAGTATTTTATCCTGGCCGAATTGTTCATAATATGTCTGCAGCAAATATTTTATTTCCGTAACTAAAGGAGCCAAACCATCTTCAATCGGTTTCGGGAAATTTGTCATATTTTCCTGCTGCATCATGATGGCCAAATCCAGCTTATAATTTTCTGCTTCGGAAATTGCGATATTCAAACTGTCAGCCACTGCCTTCGTGATCACTGAGCCGCCATAATTGATGCTGCGGTTAATAATCGGGATTGCCAAATTAACAATTTCCACGGAAGTTAAATTTTCGCCAATATCAATCAGCATGATTAAGGACTTATCAATACCGACCAAAGAACGGACTAAAGAAAAAGACTCAATATCCAGGTTGGTTAATTGAAAGTTGGCCTGCTTAAAAATATCAACATAATTTCTTACAACATCCTTGGTCGATGCAGTAATTAAAAATCTGGCCGTGGATATTTTGGCTCCTGACGCTGCTTTTTCCACTTCGGAATCAGGGATGAGATTAAAATCAAAAACCATATCCTGCAAGGGCACGGCGGAAATCTTTTTCAATTCCTCGGCCAAAAGACCCTTGATTTTACTTTTATTATCAACATCTTTTTTTATCAGATTGGGCAATTTAATTACCGAAGTAAAAACCGAAGCCACAGGCAAAGCAGCCGAAGCCAGATTAGTGGTAACTCCGGACCGATCCGCAAGCTCTTTCATCAAAGTAGAAGTCAAGTTTTTATTACTGATAAAATCACCCTTTAAAATATCGCTTTTTGATTCGGTATAGCCGTAAGTAATCAATTTCGGCCTGCCGTTTTCCGATACCAACTCCACCAACTTGATGGAATCAGGCGATAAATCAATACCTAAATAGCTGACTGGTTTAGCCATTTTACATTAGATTTTAGTGTTTTAGATTTTCCACCTTCGCTCTTCGAGCTTCGGCGGACAGGTAGATTTTGGATTATTACCTAGAACCTAAAATCTAAGATCCAAAATCTATTTATATTATACCACAAAATACCTAAAATTCACACCTAGGCGCGCCGATCCAATTCCTGATTTAAAATTTCGTCAGCTTCTTCATTTTGAGTCCTGGGAATATGGCTGAATTTTACTTTCTTCAAGGAAATCGACAAATTCCAGGCCTTGATAAATAAAGGCTGTAAACCCGGATCTTTAACCCGATATTCCTGCCTTAATTGCTTCACAACCAGTTCACTGTCCAAAAAACAATGAACCTCGGCGGGTTTGAAATCTTTAGCCAATTCCAAGCCCTTAATTAGAGCCTTGTATTCCGCCTGATTATTTGTTGTCTCACCTATATATTCGGCGTGTTTCTTTAAGATTTTATCCTTTTCATCTTTAATTACGATTCCAATTGCTGCCGGGCCGGGATTGCCCCGAGCACCGCCGTCAGTAAAAAGCTTTAGTATTTTTGTCATAAAAAATATTTTATCTATTATTCCGCGTAGCGGAATGTTGCTTCGCAACACTTATTACTCAATTATAATAGCATTTTATTTGCAATTAAAAAAGCCCACTAGGCGTGGGCTTGTGCTGAAACAGGCAGGCTGGCTACAAATTGCTCGTAGCTTGCGCTGTCTGAATTATGAATGATTTCTAAGCCCGTTAAATGACCCATGCCCTTAACGGCTGCCCAAGGTTTATGCCAAATCACTTTACAGATCAGCGTAATGCCTTTCTCTTCTTTGGGGATTCCCAGAAAAATCTGAAAAAAAACCCCGACATGTTGATCTTGGACCAAGTTCACACTGCTGCAAATACGCAAGCCTATTTCCGAGATATCAACTATGGTGCAATTGGCATTTTGCGCTGCCAGCAATCGGGCATTCAGAGCTTCTGTCGGTATTTTCCGATTGATTTCTCTAGGAAGTTTAAAAGAACCCTCTGGTTGTCCTAAAAAAACAAAAAACCGCTCACTCGCAGGAACAACCTTTCTTGGAGCTTGCCGCTTATCAGCCGGCAAGTTACCGCTGTCCGACCGGTCTTTTTCTTCACTAACCATTTCCCCTCCTTGTTAAATAAAAAAATCCCCCGTGGATTTTTTCTCTTAATATTATTTTAACAAATTTTTAATCAAAAGAAAAATTTTGCTGTTGATAAATATTTTAGATACTTAAGATGTCTAACGTGAATCGGTATCGACATCCGTTTCGTTATCCGTTTACCGTCAACCGAATCGTCAACCTAAACCGTATAACGAAAAACGAATTAAAAAAAGGGCCCATGGTTTTCACCACAAGCCCTTCGTTAACTTTGCAGCTAACGGTTAGTTGTTGATATTAAGGAACAAGCGACCAGGAATCAGTGGGACGCGGATTGGTCGGATTGGTCTTCCAGTAAAGGTACTTGGAGCCATCGATGTTAGTGGGAATTTGGGGAATCCCCTTGGCTACTAGGCCGATTTCCTTGGCTGTCAGATACTGCCAGCAGTCCGCTTCTTTGGAACTTTTGGGCGGAATTGCCAGAGCATCCACAAGTTTCTGGTCCAGCTTCAAGTTGAACGCCCGCAGCCGGATCGCGAAGTAGAGAGCCATGGCTCGCTTGGATTCGCTCCAAGACTGGATTTCCTTGACCGTCAGTTTCAGGTTGGGGAAATACGCCTCGGCAACCAAACGATTGCCTTTGGCGACTTCGATCAGGATGGCGATCAGCCGGTCAACCAGATCAGCCGCGTCCAGGGTGAAGCGGTCTGCGACCGTAGCACTGGCTTCATCATCGATATCCGGGCTGCCGATTGGCATTACCGCAAAGTCCTCGCAGACCTCATCACACGATTCCACTCCGGAATCTTCAAAGCAGCAGAGCTCATCGATTTCCGCAGGTTCATCTCCGCCCATAAGGCCAAAGGTATCAAGAGCAGACGAACCACGAGGAGGCGACGGTGAACAAAACGCGCTGGCGCCGATAAACCGTGAAGGACCCGGAGGCGGAGCAAACGCATAAGACTTCATCTGCAGTGACAGCTGTGGCCGCCCAGAGTCCTTGTCGTACTCCCAGACCATAGGCAGGTTGATCGGAATTTCCTTTTTTTCAGGCTTTTGACCCGGCACTTCCTTTACCGAAATGGCTACGAACGAGGTGTAAGCGCAGATAACGCCGTACTTCAAGCTGATTTGCACCTGCTTGGTTTTGTCCGGCGTTTCCCTGATAGCCTCACGCGCCCAGATCTGAGGGGCGAAGTCACAGTCTTTGCCGCTGGCCGGTTTGATGGTCCAGATTTCCTGCTGACCCGACGGATCCTTGCCGCTGATTTTGATTTCAGCCGGCAGTTCGCCGTCGAAGCGCAAGGCAATGGTCGCGGGCTGACCGACATAGACATCGGCCAAACCTGCCACTTCACCCTGACCTTCGACTTTGACATCGCGGAGCACGGGACCGGAAATCATGTTGGTCATGGTGTTGGCCGCCCGATCAAAATCCTCGCCCGGATAGAACCACACAGCCGTTCCTTTGGTCTGTTTAGCCACATCCTTGAGCGTTGAATCATTGACCGCGCTGTCAATACCTGCGGCTATGATCCTGATGTCGGGATCCAAGGTCGTCATGTCTTCGGTTTGGCCGTCGGAAACCAGCACAATCACTCTGGGTCGGCCGGAATCCTGAAACAGCTTGTAAGCTGCCTTCAAGCCCCTTCCCAGATAGGTGCTGCCACCCGCACGAATATCATTGATGCGAGTCCTGAGCTGTTCCGAGTCAGTGCCGATCGCTGCCAAAACCTGGGCATCGTTGGAATAGATAACTACACCGACTCGATGACCCAGCTGATCCTTCTCATTCTTGTCCACAACCTTACGCACGATTTCCTTCAACCCCTCGATTTTCGGACCATCCATGCTGCCGGACACATCAAGAAGAAAAACCATGTCACTGGGGACGTTGGCCATATCACCCGGAGGCAGAATGTTGACCAGGCAAAAACTTTCATCTTTGCCCGCATTCTGGAAAACCGCGATCTCAGGCCGTTTGGACAGAGATTTGTAAACCAGGGTGAAGTCCCTGTCCGTGCGGATGTCGCCGGTTTTCAGCTCGATCTTGTCGTCCTTGGCCACTGTCTGCTCCTTGATGAGCAGGTCGTGAGACGGACAAGTCAGCTTGCAGCGGAAACCCGGTGCGAAAGACACGTTGATATTGGCGTCATAAGGCACGCCTTCGGGCGCCACGTTCGGAGTGATGCGAGAAGCATCCGGAACTTCGTCAGTATCCGATGCCCAGCCACCACCTTGCTTGCCGGTCGGAACACCAGGGATGAACCTCGGAGCCACGACCAGAGGCACGCGGAAGCGACCGCCGCCGTCCTGCCAGGGAATGCGCTGCACATAGGTGATTTCCACTTTGATGGTTTCACCCTTTTCGATGCCGCCCACATTCATAGTGAAAATGTTTGGCCGTTCCTGTTCCATCAAAGCGCCATGATGACCCGCGTTGACCGCTTGGTCATATTCCCGTCTGGCCTGCTCCCGTTCTTTCAGTTCAGCCTGGATTTTCTTCTTTCCGATCTGCATGACACAGGCCGCAACGCTCGCTTCGTCAGGCAGAGGAAACGCGTAAACCGCTTCCACTGACTGCATGGCGTCATTGGTGAAAACCTGGATGCAGCGCACTCGCGCATGCGCGCCGTTGAGGGCCACGCGATACTCGATGTGTTTGAGTGGGATGCTCGGCTGAACCTGGGTTTCCTGTTTTTCGTTCTGAGCTTCCTTGGCTGCCGTTCCTTTTCCCTTACCCATAGTAACTTCTCCTTTTCCCTCTAATTTTGAGGGGTTGCTCTGGCCCGTGCTTGCGTGTTTCAGCAAACGTGGGCTGGTAGAGTCTGCCGTCGACCCGGAATTGTCAGCCACAAACTTGCCAAATTCTGCTTTGCCAAAATCACGTTTGATTTTAGCCAGCTGATGAACAGCATTTTGCAGAACCTTGACCTGTTTTAAGGCTTCAACCCGATCGCCGGCAGCGAGATATGCCAGTTCATAACACAATTCCGCATTGGCTTTTTTGAAAGCCTCATTTGGAGTCGAGCTATGCCTGACTATCCCAACCAGCTCTGGGAAATTCAAAGCTGGTCTGGCCCTTGTTTTGAGCAAGTTGAGAAGCTTCTCAGCCTCTCTTTTCTTGTTGCTCATTTTGGCCTCCTTGCCGTGATAGTCCTTGTTCATGGTTAACTATTACCGCATACCCTTGCCGCGTTTAACCTCCTTTCTTTAATCCTCCGAAGCTCAAAAAGAGCGTAGGAAGATCCTCAATATTTAAATGTCCAATCAAGATGCAATTCCATTACAACCTACTCCTCTGTCTCTATCATAGAACAATTTCCCATCTTAAACAAATTACTTAAAATTGTCAAATTCCAATGCAAAACATGCTTACTGCGCACTCCCAAGCTTCAGTAAAGGAGTGCCCTTCTTTCCCATCTTCTCATTAATTAGACAAATTTTAGCCAAATTTACCGTAAATAAGCTCTAGAATCCTTGACAAAACTCAAAAAACATGCTATACTATGTTTATAAATGCTTATCAAAGCAAAGGCTCAAACAAGCCAAAAAGATTGGTACAACGAAAATTCAAATAACGAAGGAGAAGACGACAATGGCAAACAAAGGTTTTGATTTCGAAGCTTCCGTTCCGGTGATGCGGGCTATGGGTCTTGGCGACAACACCCCGGGCAAGGGCTTTTCCCAGCTGATGATCTTCAGCCCCGGTCTGCGCGCTCCCCTGACCGTCAACCTCAGCGAAATCCTGTTCATCAGATCCGACGAGGTCGACGCCAAAACCTTCGCCCCCTGCTACGACGAGACCAACAAGGTGATGGCGTTCCCGAGTGAAGAATCCATCGTGTGGCACTTCCGGGCCTGGCAGATCCACCTGGATCGAATCCAGAAGGAAGAAGACCAGCCCCGACCGAGCGCCGAAAAAGAAATCACCATGACCATGTAAACGACCAAATCGGTCACCAACCCCCGCGGACACAACATCCGCGGGGTTTTCTTTATCCACTGGAGCTTTCCTGCCATCCGAAGTTTTAACGAAAGCTGGAGCAACGAAAGCTGGAGCGAAGATGTATTTTGCTTAAAATTAGCCAAACTAATCATTTTCACTCACAACCATATTGACAAAATGCCTAAAATGTGGTATCATTATATATTCAGGAAACTGAATTAGACGATATAAATTGGTCTTTCAAAAGTCCAAAAATCATAGATATTTACCTGGTTAACCCCAGAAAGGAGTAAGAATCATGTCAGTCAAACAGCGTATTGCGGCCATACAAAAGCTGGGGACCATCCTGGCTTTCTCGATCCTTTCGGAAATGCAGAGGTTTTTCAAACCCGCTGAGATTTCTTATGAGATCATTTCCAAGCGGATGGTCCTCGATGCTAATGCCGTCTATCTGAAGATCGAGGATGGAAAACCAGTAGTCTGCGGAACAAGTATGGAAATCATCCAACATTTCTTCCGCAGCTTCGGGTTCAAAGACCTGCCCGGCAAACTTCCCTGCTATCCGCACTGCGTACAGTGCGCCGGGAAGTGCCTGGCTAACGCCGCCTAAACCAAGGGAGGAGGTCCCGATGAACGTTTTTGACGAGCTGGAAAGAATCACTAACATGCGGGACCTGGGTGATTCGGTGGTGATTGAAACCACTGATAATCGCACCCACACCGCCCACACCGTCCCCAAAACCGGACTAAAATTCTGCATCCTCGAGGAAATGCAGACCTTCTGTTTCCAAAACACTGGCGCCAACACAATCTGGTACTCAACCTGGAGCCAGATCTCGGACCAGCTGGAAGCAAAAGGAATCAACATCCCCGAAGAAATCAAGCCCTGTCGCACCTGCGACGGCACCCGCTGTCGCTTCTGGTGCACCAAGCACTAAAACCAAAACAAAGACCCCGCCATGGATCAAATCCACGCGGGGCTTTTTTATTTCGGTAAAGCGGCCTTCGTAAAATGGCTACGATGCTCGTATCGTTAAACGGTTACGTTATTCGTGATTTAAAATCACCTAACCGCTAGACGCTAAACGATACGGGCTTCGTTACCTTAACCGATTAACGTTTAAACAATTGACTTTTTATATATTCCATGCTAAATTTCCCTATTCAGGGGACTTCTAGGGTCCTTGAAAATTAAAGACTCTTCAATAGGAGGACGATATGGCAATTGGTATGATGATGTGTTGTAGGCCGGCATTACAGCAAGAGATTAGATTGGAACAGCGCTTAATGCTGCGGCTGGAACAGCGCCTGGTGCTGGCTCAAAGATTAGTCGACCAACTTGGCCTGCTTAATGAAGGCAACAAAGACGTGCTTTATGAAATCTTTCAGCTGGAAAGATATCAGGAAATGCTGAAAACCGGTAATTTTCATTCCCTGGAGGAATGGAAATTATTTCTGGCCAAAGAAAGCCAATCAAAGACAGTCTTGCCGGAATTTTCCCAACATGGCAGCCTAAGCCCGAAAAAGAGAAACAAGGTTTTAGTGCCTGAATTGGCTATTGCCTTGCTTGGTTTGATAAATCTGTATCACCAGGATCTGATTCTTGGCGAGACGCAACTCAGCTGGGATCAGTGGCAAAGACAAGTCATTGATTACAGTCTCAAAATCGGCCAGACTGGTGAAAAGCCTTCTGAAACTTGGCAGCAGTTTCTGCAAGCTACGGCTAAAAAGACCGCTGACCAACCAGAGCAAGTGAATGATTTTTCCTCTGCGTTTTGGAATTTGCTTAATCAGGTCAAGGATAAAGGCGACTTGGAAATAACTGCTAGCCTTGATCTTATTGTCGGTTTTCTAAACCAACTTGATTTACAGCAAACCGGATCGCTGATCAAATTCATCAGCCAGGAAATCAAAGACCAATCCCATGGCATGATTGACCTGAAGGGTGATTTAAGGGAACTGTCCGATCTTACTCAGCTTGATGCCATTAAGTTTGCCATCAAAATAATCTTGCAGGCGGTCCGCTATAAAACCGGCTCCAGATTTGATGGCGGTGCCAATACGGGCAGGCTGGAAATGGTTTTGAAACAGCCGGCCTTAATCGACTTTTTGAACGGTTTAACCGACCTGCCCCAAGTCATGGGCATGACCATCCTGACCGGTTACAATTTCGAGCAGGAAGCCGCCATTAGACTGATCAAACAACTTGATCAATTGGCTGCTGACAAGCATTTCCAAAAATCGCGTGATGACAAAAGGCTGATGTGGCGCTTTCTGACCATTATGCGGTTTGCTTATCAGCCCGACCAGTCTTTACAGCATTTTTTCAGCATTGCGACCAATACCGAAGAAATGCTGCGCGGATTTCAGGCCATTGAAAAATTGGCCTTGCAAAACCCGGGCAAACTGCCTTATCCTCTGGAAGCAACTTCTATGCAAGATCTGATTTCCTGGGGAGAAAACAGCACCAGAAGAAAATATCAGGAGACTTTGGGATTCACTCAGGAAGAAATGGATCTCCTTACCCAAGATGAAGTTTACAGGCTGGTCACTCGTAATGACCTCCTGAAAATGGTCATGACCTATGCTGCGCTGTGCAAAGCCAACGGCTATGAGCCGGGCGCAAAGCTGGCCTCAGAAATTTTAAGACAAGCCATGTACAAACACTTTGAACGCTGGCGTTACAGCCATGAACAAAGCCAAAAACAGATTGGCTTTCTCTCAGATATTACTCCCTGGAGAGATGAGCACAAGCGCACCATGATCGTCGGGCTGTCTGATGCCTTCGAGCAGCGACTGGCAGCTATCAAAAGGCTGGTTAGTGAACTGGCTGTACTCTGGCAAAAACAAACCGGACAAGCAATCACAGCTGATATTGACGGGGAAAGCGAAGAGCTTTACGCCAAACTCAGAAGTAAAAGTTTAACTCCCGAAGAACGGAAGCAAATTGGTGCCAGGGTCGGACAGATCAAAAAAGAGTACGCGCTGATACACGTACTAAAAGACCTGCTTAAACTCAGCCCGGAGAGCGTCAACTATATGAAGGGCATTAATTATCATCTCGGCCTGGTGGCTGAGAAACTCAATACTGATGAGGCCAGGATGCTGGTCAAGGCAATCATTGAGTTGATTAATGCTACTGATATCAATGCGATCAGTTATCTGACCTTTGAAGATAGTGATCGTCCTTATGAACTGATGCAGGTTGGTGTCAGCCCCATCCAGAGCTGCCAGCGCTGGTACGAGTGGACTTGTCACAACCGCTGTCTGACCGCTTACGTGGTCGATGCCAATAAAAAAGTGCTCTGGGTAAAAAATAATCATTTTGACATCATTGGCAGATGCATTCTGCGGCTTTTGCCTTACGAATATGGCAAGACTGACAAAGAAACCATTCCCCTGCTGATCATTGAACGTCCTTACAGCAAAGCCTGGTCCAAGGAAATCGGCATCGGTATTTTACAATGGCTGGTGGAAAAAGCCGGTCAAATCAGCAAAGCGAATGATCTACCCGTACTGGTGGCGATCAAGGATCCACAATTGGTGGCAACCCTCAAAGAGGTTTTGCCCAAATCCAAAATCAGCACCAGAACCCTGCGTCTGGAATTACCCCCCTCGCTTAATGAATTTGAATACTCAGATTCCATGGGCGGTGATCTAAAATCAGGAGCGAAAATTGTTGACAAGGAATTTCATACCTTCTTTGTCGGCGACGCTTCTGACGAAGACTAAAAACCAAAGCCCCGCGAGACATATTCCGCGGGGTTTTTTATTCGTCTTACGTTTTTCGGTATCGTTTCTCGATTCGTCTAACGTTTAACGTAATACTAAACGATTACCGAAACCGAATATCGACCAACGGTTTACTTGTTACATTACTTTCTTGGTCAGACTTGACACCAACCCATCACTGTCGCTTATAACCTTTTTCACATCCACCAACCGCAACTCCAATTTTCTGGCGCCGTTGAACTCATTTAAATTTATTTCACAAATTACCTCAATCAAGTCCTCATGTTTAATTTCACTAATCATTCCCCCCATGCCAAAACCGATGGCTTCAAAACTTTTAACCATATTGTCATGTTTGAGAAACAATTTCAGATGTTTATTATCGTTTCCGACCGTGCGCACATTTTCTACTTTTAAATTTTTAACTAAAAATATTGGCTTCGGGTTACCCATGCCGAATGGTTCAAATTTTTCTATTTGTTCAAATAATTCCCAGGTTAAATCTCCTAAATTCAATTCTCCTTCTATTTCCAACTTGGGTGATAAATCCTGACCTTTTAATTGATCCTCTGCTATTTGCATTATCCGTTTCTTGAAATCAGCAATATATTTACGGCTTTTCATGGTAAAACCCGCTGCTCCGGGATGTCCGCCGTAAATTTTAAAACAATCAGCAACCTGTTCTAAAGCCGCAATCATATTAAATTCCGGAATTGAGCGTCCTGAACCCGCAATTTTTGTCAAAGTCTTGGTAATAATCAGAATTGGGCGGTTATATTCATCCTTTATTTTACCTGCGGCTAATCCGATAATTCCCAGCGGCCAATTATTACCTTCAGCCAAAATCAGATATTGCCGGTCAATATCCTGAATTTCCCCCTTTATCTCTTTCATTATTTTTTCAGTAACACTCTGGCGTTTTTTATTATTGTTTTCCAGATTATCAGCCAATATTTCCGCTTCTGCCTGATCTTCGGTTTTCAAAAGTTCATACGCGCCATTGGCATGTTCCATGCGGCCGGCGGCATTTAAGCGCGGACCCAAAACATAACCGATATTTTCCGAGTTCATTAATTCAGTTTCAGTCACCGGCCAGATTCCCGCTTTTTGCGCCAGAAGTTTTAAGCCGATTCTTTTGGTTTTATTCAGGACAATCAAGCCATATTTCACCAAAGTACGGTTTTCTCCCAACAAAGGCATAACATCAGTTACCGTACCGATGGCCACTAAATCCAGCAACCATTTTTCATAACCTGACGGAAAAATTCCCCTTTTATCCCTGGCCACAATAGCCTGGGCTAATTTATAGGCTACGCCAACACCGGCTAACTCGTAAAATGGATAATTACAGGCTTTTACTTTAGGATTAATAATGGCGTATGCAGGGGGAAGTTTTTTAGGCTCAGCATGATGGTCAGTAACAATCACATCAATCCCCTTTTGATTGGCAAAAATAATTTCATTAAAATTACTGATCGCGCAATCCACCGTAATTATGAGTTTTACTTTTTGTTTGACAAAGTATTTAATTGTTTTTAAAAAAAGCCCATAACCTTCTTTTTCCCGATGCGGAATATAAACTTCAAAATCAGCGCCCATTTTCTGTAAAATATTAGCAACTACAACTGAACTTGTCACCCCGTCAGCATCATAATCCCCGTGAATGGCAATTTTTTCCTTATTAGCAACTGCCTGGTATATTCTGGCTACAGCCTTGTCCATATCCGGAAATAAAAAAGGGTCAAGAACATCCTGACCATAATCCGGGGTTAAAAAAGCATCAATCTGTTTTTGAGTAACTAAATCGCGATTAAAAAGCAATTGTAAAATCACACCCGGAATTTCCGGAAAACTCTTTTTTAATTCCAAACCAACCGGCTCTTTCAGAACCCACTTTTTGAGCATGAATATGTAAGTGAATAGTAAATAAATTTGTCATGATGAGCCCTTCAGCTCAGGGCAAGCTTTACGAGTTTACAGTGAGCGTAGCCGAACTGAGCCATGACGCCGACGAGTCACCCTTCGACTAAGCTCAGGGTGACAAAAAACCTACATCAAGGCCGGCCCGATGGTCCAGATCAGCATGGATAAAACAACGATGATGCTGAGGAAAATCCAGACGATTTTGATCATATTTTGTCTTTTCATAGATATATATTGATAACTTAAACACAGAATTAATTTCACAGAAAGCGCTGAATTAGATATTTCTGTGTTTTCAGTGAATAACCTTCAGTGGTTTATACAATTCCATTTTATCAAATTATTCGTTCTCAATCCACCTACCGCTTAAGTATCTTCAAAAACGTCTCCGTCGGGATATCGACTGAACCGGCCCCGATTGCCGCCATTTTCTTTTTGCCTTTTTTCTGTTTATCCAAAAGTTTGTTTTTGCGGGTGACATCGCCGCCATAAAGTTTGGCAATTACATCTTTACGATACGCGCTTAAACGCTCACTGGCCAAAACCTTACCGCCAACCGCGGCCTGCAATTTAACTACAAACCACTGTTTGGGCAAGCTCTCTTTCAAAGTAGTAACTATTTGCTTGCCGACTTTATGAGCTTCATCTTTATAAACAATTGATGCCAATGATTCCACGGTCTCTTCAGCCACCATAATATCCAGACGCGCCACTTCAGCTTTTTGATAACCGCAAAATTCATAATTCAATGAAGCATAGCCAGAGCTCAGGCTTTTTAACTTATCGTAAAAATCAGTCAAAATTGAAGCCAAGGGCATTTTATAATGTAAAATCACACGCTGATCCAATTCCGAAGCTGACATTAAATATTCAGTATTGATATATTCTCCTCTTTTTTCCGCCACCAATTGCATAATCCCGCCCAGAAAATCCTTGGGCGAAACAATATCAACCTTAATCAGAGGCTCTTCAATTTTTTCAATATAATTTGGATCGGGCAGATCAATAGGGCTTTTAATGACTATCTGATTTGCCTCCAGATTTTCAGCCAAAAAATCTCGGCTTTTTAATTGGGCAGCCAATTCCTTTTTCAAACCGGCTGATTTCAAAGTCACTTTATAACCGACGCTCGGTACGGTTACAATTAAATCCAGATTGAATTCCCGCTTTAATCGCTCCTGGAAAATTTCCAAATGAAGCAGACCCAAAAAGCCGCAGCGAAAACCAAAGCCCAAAGCTGAAGAATGTTCCGGTTCAAAAAATAAAGCGGCGTCATTTAATTTTAATTTATTTACAGCCTCGCGTAATTTATTAAACTCACTGCCCTCTTTACAAAAAATACCGGCAAAAACCATGGGGCGGACTTCCTTATAACCGGGTAAAGGTTCAACTTCAGCCCCTTTTACGGTAATGGTGTCGCCGACTCTAGACTTTTCCACGTCTTTTAGACCGGTAACTATATAGCCGATCTGACCGGCTGCCAAAATTTCAGTCGGATCCAAGCTGATTTTCATTTTACCGACTTCCAGAGTTTCAGTGATGGTCTGACTGGCAATAAAATAAACCGGCTGGCCTTTTTTTAATTCACCGTCAAAAACCCTGACATAAACAATCACGCCTTTATACTCATCATAAAAAGAATCAAAAATCAGAGCCCGAAACGGCTCCTGACTATTGGTTACAGGCGCCGGAACTCTTTTGATTACTGTATCTAAAATCCCCAAGACCCCTTCTCCTGTTTTGGCCGAACACATTAAAATCTCATCTTCCTTACAGCCTAAAAGATTAATAATTTCCATTTTAGTTTTAGTCACCTGAGCGTTGGGCAAGTCAATTTTATTAATTACCGGAATAATGGTTAAATTTTGTTCAATGGCCAGATAGAGATTAGCAATCGTCTGTGCTTGTATCCCCTGGGTTGCGTCAACTAAAAGAATAGCGCCTTCAACGCAGGCCAACGAACGTGAAACTTCATAAGTAAAATCAACATGCCCTGGCGTATCAATCAAATTCAAAGTATAGTCCTGATATTTCATCTGGACCGGAGTTAATTTAATGGTAATACCTCTTTCCCGCTCCAAATCCATAGAATCCAAAATCTGGGCCTTCATATTCCTTTTTTCCACCGTCCCAGTC
Source organism: Candidatus Parcubacteria bacterium (assembly GCA_026395755.1). Classification (GTDB taxonomy): domain Bacteria; phylum Patescibacteriota; class Patescibacteriia; order CAIXNZ01; family CAIXNZ01; genus JAPLYC01. Next base: position 28,293 of record JAPLYC010000058.1, read on the forward strand.
AATTCCAAAAGCCGGTCAGCCAGCGTAGATTTGCCGTGATCGATATGGGCGATGATGCAAAAATTACGGATATTACTTGAGTTCATATGGACTCATTTTAGCAGAAAAAGCGGATAGAATCAACTTCTAAAAGACCATAAAGTAAAACGGCCGCTCTCGTGTCATGGTGAGCTTAGTCGAACCATACGCCGACGACGTCACCCGTTCGACTAAGCTCAGGGTGACAAGAGCGGCCGTTCGCTTCAAATTCGCATGTGTTAAATTACAATTGTTTAAATCTCACCAACCGCGATTCGCATTAATTAAAAAAACCGAGCCTTGTGAGCCCGGCTTGTTCCATGGTGATGGGATCTATTCGAACATTTCTTTTTTAAGTTCGAAAATTGCCGATCCCGTTTTGAAGCTCTGATCTTTCTGAAAAAAGCTGCTGACCTGCTGAGCGGATAATTCGCAGCTTTCAATCACCCAACCGATCACTTTAGCTGCATAAATATCCTGGCCTTCAATAGCCGTTGAAACGACTTTAAAGTCATGGCCCTGGCCTTCAAACTTGATTGTCACTTTCTCCAGAAAAAAAATACTCAACTTCTGCCAGATGGAAATTTTGGCAACGATACTTATCCCATCCGCATAGACCCGGGAACCCTTTTCAACCAGAAAATAAAATCTCTGTTCCATCTTCTCTCTCCTTTTATCCCAAGTAAGATGAGTTAAGTTACAATCCTTACTTCGCGTATATCACGAAGTGCTAAAAAATGCCCATATTAAATAATAACATGAAATATGTTTTTTGTCAATAGTATTGGGAGTAGGAAAAAAAACGAGCCTTGTGAGCCCGTATCTATTAACTATTAGCCATTTGTCATTAGCCACAAGCCATTAAACTTCAACGTTCTCGTCCATACTCTCCTTAGGATAATTTTCCTTTTCCTTAAAGATTCTCTTTTTCAGAGAATTAACAAAAGTTATCATTTCCTGAGATTTCAAAGCCAGGCCAACCACAATAAAGACGGCAATACCTACCAAGCCGGCGATTAAACCCTGCAAAAAAATACCGATAAAAGTCGTGGTGCCAAAATAAGGTTCAATACCGAATTTCATAAATTGAGTTACTACAGCCAGGGCCAAAGTCGCGACTGATATTTTAAAGACTGACCAAATCACATTTTTTTCATCCAGACTTCCGGCTCTGAGTCGCAAGCCTATCCACAGCAAAGCAAAATTCAAAATGCTGGATATGGAAAAAGCCAAAGCCAGACCGCTGACACCCAGATCAAAATTATAACCTAAAAATTCAAAAGGTTTAATTAAAATTAGGCTTAAAATTATATTAATCACTGAAGAAATTAAACCTAAAATGAAGGGAGTTAAAGAATTTTGAAACGCATAATAACCTCGGATTAAAAGCGGAATCAAAGCCTGGGCAAATAAACTAATCGTAAACATAGCCAACGTATCAATAGTCAAAACAGTATCCTCCCAAGTAAATTGGCCGGAACCCAAAATCACACGTACGATCTGAGCGCGCAAAACCAGAAGTAAAACAGAAGCCGGGATCATAAAAAATAAAATCTGGCGGGTGGTATTGGAAAAACTATGAATAAATTCCTTTTTATCTTCTTTAATCGCCAAAGCTGCCAAAGTAGGAAAAGCAGCAATGGCAAAGGAGATGCCAAAAATACCGACCGGAAAAATCTGCAAATTATTGGCCAGATTAAATATGGCCAAAGACCCGCCGGCCAAAGTCGAAGCGACAATAGTAATAACAACCAAATTTAATTGATTGATTGCCAAGGTCAATGTTCTGGGCACCATAATTCTGCCGATTTTTTTAATGGCTTCATCCTTCCAATTAAAAATCAACTGATAGCGAAAACCCAACCAGGTACAGGACGGGATTTGAACCAATAAATGTAAAAATGCACCCAGTACTACGCCCCAGGCCAAACCCTCAATGCCCCACCACGGCACAAAGACCAAAGCGCCGAAAATAATTCCCAGATTATAAAATATCGGAGCGAAGGAATAAACTAAAAATCTTTTAAAAGACTGCAAAACACCGCCCAAGACGCTGCTAATTCCCAAAAGAAGCGGACTTAGAAACATAATACGAGTCAAAGCAATTGTAGTGGCCATTTTGTCACCGCTAAATCCCGGGGTAATCAATTGCATCAATTGCGGCGCAAAAATAAAAAGCAGCCCGCATAAAACCAGCAAACCTATAATTATCAGATTCAAAATTTCATTAGTCAAACGCCAGGCCTTATCATTTTCCTGTCGTTGTAAATATAAAGTAAAAATCGGGATAAAACCCGCTGACAAGGCTCCCAAAACCAAAAGGTTGAAAATCAAATCGGGTATTCTAAAGGCCGCATAATACGTATCCAAGGTATCACCGGCGCCGAATTGACCGGCCAAAATTCTGTCCCTGATCACACCTAAAAAACGGCTTGCCAATGAAGCCGCGCCCACGATAATGGCTGCCGAGGTGATAGTCTTGGACTCTCCGTTTATTAAGCTTTTAATCATATCGTAAATCGACTATCGGTTTCGTTGGACGTTACGTTATACGTTTAACGATAAACGTAACGAATGTCGATACCGAATAACGAATAACTATTTTAATAATAACAATCCCACACCAATTAATATCTGCGCAATTCCCATACTCAATTTCATCCATTTATTAAACCTTTCCTGAACATCCTTGGCTTCAAAAATATGATGGGTTTTTACTAAAATTGCATAAACAAGAACTAATGGCGTGATAAACATTAAATTATAAAGCAGTAAATATAAAATTGTCCTGATATAATGAAAAGTCTGAGTCATGATGGCAATGGAACCGACATACAAAGGCAAAGAGCAAGGCAATTCAAATACAGTCACTGCCATACCTAATAGTATCGTAGTATGCCAGTCAACTTTTCTGATTAATTTTAATAGAAGTGGCACTCGGCCTTTGGAAACACCCAAGGAAAACCATTTGCCATAAGCAAAAAAATCCTTGATATTGATAAGCGCCGCAACCCAAACCGCGGCGACAATAACATATTTTATAATATGACTAAGTTCCTGATACCAGGACTGAGAAATTAGCTGATATACAAATTGTGAAAATACGACCCCAATTAAAAAATAAGTGACAAAAACAGTAGCAATATAAATCAGACCTAATCTGACCATACGGTGCGGATCATGGGCAAAAACCAAAAGATAACCTAGCAGCAAAATCAGCATGCCAATGGCACAGGGATTAATGCCGTCCAAAAGACCGGCAGTGGCAATCAAGGCAAAGCTGATTCCCCTATTTTCCAGCATAGTCGCCAATTGCAAGCCCTGCTGAGTGCAGCCGTTATTGCCGGCCTGACATACCTGACTGTTTTCCGTTGGCTGCGCCAAAACATGATCTACGCCAAACATTAAAAGCGGAACCAAAATCAAAAAAAGAAGTAATAAGATTATTTTATAATTATTTTTCATATTATTTTAACTTTTTTGCCAATTCAACAATTAATTTTTCCTCATTAGCCGGAATGACAATACTCTTATACTTAGGCAAATCTTTCAGAATTAAACGCCTGATAATTTCGCTTCGTTCGCCTATGCCTCCCGTAAAGACCAAAGCATCAACTTTCCCTAAAATTGCGCTATATGCGCCAATGTACTTTTTTATATTATAGATAAATATATCTAATGTCAACTTAGCAATTTCTTTGTCCTTGGTTCTTGTTTTTCCCGGCAGTTTAAAGCCTTTAACCAGATAGCCGGCTTTAACCAGAATTTCCCGCATATCCATACTTCCTGACAGCCCAAAAAGGCCGGAACGCTTATTTAACATTTCATTGACTTCATCTTCGGACATTTTTAAGCTGCGAATTAAATATAAAGGAATAGCCGGATCAATGCTGCCAGATCGGGTAGACATAACCAAACCTTCTAAAGGCGTAAATCCCATAGAAGTATCAATTGCCTTACCATTTTTAATGGCAGTGATACTGCAGCCGGATCCCAGATGACAAGTGATTAAATTCAATTTATTTAAAGATTTTTTTAATTTTAACGCTGCCTGTTCAGCCACATACTGATGGGAAATACCATGAAAACCGTAGCGCCTGATTTTATATTTTTTGTAATAGCTTAAAGGAATAGCATAAATATAGGCATGCTTGGGCAAAGTCTGATAAAAACCGGTGTCAAAAACCGCCACATCAGCGACTTCAGGCATATATTTTTGGCTGGCTTTAATGCAGGCAATCCCGACCGGATTATGGAGAGGCGCCAATTTATTATAAGTTTCCAATCTGGCCAGAACTTTTTTCGTGATCAAAGTCGGCTTGGTAAATTCTTCACCGCCATGAACAACCCGATGCCCGACCAAAACAATGCCGGATTTCAAATCCTCAATTTTCGAAACCAAAAGACGAAAAGCCTGCTCATGCGTCTCGACTTCCTCAATTTCTTTTTTATCACCGATTTTAATAAACGAATTCATCAGTCCAATCCGCTCCACGATCCCCTCTCTGACCGATTTCAAATCAGCAAAGTTAAAAATTTTAAACTTCAAAGTCGCACTGCCCGCATTGAGGACTAGAATATATTTTTGTTGCATAAATTTTAAACGTTATAAGTTAATCGGTTTCGTTTGGCGTTACGTTATACGTTTAACGTTAAACGAAACGTATCCCGATACCGCAAAACGATTTACGATTTCACTACTTTAAACATTCCCGCATGCCCCGGAATAATATAATCAGCCAAATTGACCACCCGAGCCTGATTCTTTAATAGCGCCTTTTTGTCCTTAACCATAATATTTTTCTCTTTTTGTTTGGCCCAAAATAAATCACCCACAATAGCAATC
>JAPLYC010000035.1 GCA_026395755.1 Candidatus Parcubacteria bacterium
TCACCCTTGGCCTGCGAACCGCCCAAAACATTATTTTGATTCATAGATTTTTATTAAATAATTAAAAATTAAAAATGCTAATTGCAAAGTTGCAATGTAAAATGCAAAATTAATGAATATTTTAATAATTTTTCCTAAACTTAAATCCTAGTAACAAAGGGTTTAATTGCTTCCAACGGATATATTTTACCAGCCAAATAGTCCTTTATTTGCGGTAAGATAGTAATACTGCGTAATTTATCTTTCATTAATTCTAATTCCTCAGTTGAAAACCAGCGCGCATCCAAAATTTCTCCTTTGGGATAATTTAATTCATAACTCAATGGTTTGGCAGCAAAAATAATTCTAACACAATGATTTATCTGGTTATTCCTGACTTTGCATCCGGCGTAAATTCCTAAAAATCCGGTAATTTCGATTTCTAAACCAGACTCTTCCTTGGTTTCCCTTTTTGCACCTTCAATCAAATCTTCGTTCAAATCCAGCCAGCCAGCCGGGATATTCCATTCCCCGATATCAACCTTGCCTTCCTGTACTAAAAGAAACTTACCGTCTTTTTCTAAAATCACTCCCACCACAATATATGGCTGGGTAAATATTTTATTTGCTATCGGAATAGCTTTACTCATATTAGTAGATTAGTAGCCAATTCGTAGATTAGTAACATTACCAGGTCTTATCAATCACCCCTACATTTCCATTCAATCCGCCATAGTGCAAAACCGTATACAAATCCCCGGAATCATTATTGCCGTCGAAATAAAAGCCGACACCGACATGAGTCAGATGATCGTGCATGATTGTCTGATAATGAATGCCGTTACTGGCCTCTTCACTCATATAAAAATCAAACAAATCATCCATGGAATTCATAATGCTTTCATTAATTCCTGTTGAGCGGGAATAACTGCCGCCGCCGATATTTCTGCCGCCGCCGATATTTACGTAAAGCCAGCCCCAACTTTCCTTGAAGGCGATTTTAAAATTCTGCCAGACCCATTCGCGGGCAATCATATTGACCGGCACACGGGTATGAGTCATGGCGCCCTGCAAAAACATTTGTTCCGCCCAGACAGAGGCAGTATCAGTCATGCGCTGGTCTGAAACAATGGCAGGCTTGCCGCGCTTAGTACGTTCATAATTGATCCTGTCCAAAATATGCTGATTTACTATTTTATAATTAAAGCCTGAGGGCACACTGCCTTTTTGGAATGAACCGTCACCGGCCAGCAAAGTTCCCTTGGAAATATAGCCGGCAGCAGCAAAAGTTTCATTAACAGTATTATTGATCGGAATTGAGACATCAACAACTGCAGTGTTATCATTTGTCACGGGTTTAAGCGTCAATTCCGATGATGCCAGCTTACTCAAATCAGTATTGGTAATACCCAAACCTAAATAACGCATTATTTCATAAGCAGCTGCACCGTCTTTCATATATATACGTCGGCAGGTCTTGGGATAAATATACCAAGCTTCACCATTTTTCTGAACCTGTAAAAGTATTTTACCTTTAAGCTTATTGCCTAGAGTATTGTACGAGCAGATACTGGATGAATATTTCATTTCCGCAGTATCAGCTACAGACGGAATATTCGACAAGTCAGAATCAGTAATACCCAAGCCAAAAGACCTCATCATTTCATAGGCAACTGCTCCGTCTTTCATATAATAGCGTTTAAAAGTTACCGGATCCACATACCAGGCTTCTCCATTGGCCTGAACCTGGAGCAAAATGTAGCCTTTTAACCAGGACAACGAAGA
>JAPLYC010000116.1 GCA_026395755.1 Candidatus Parcubacteria bacterium
CGCTGTTCAATTCTGACCGGCCGGTTGCGGTCTTCAGCATTGACCATGACAAAGCCGTAAGTTTCCCGATAGCTTTGCCAGGAAGCAAAGCCATTGAATTCCAGGGGAGCAACCCACCACAGTTCGTCTTTGACGCGCTGGATATGGAGTGTGCCTACATGGAAACGGCTGCCGATGTTGCCCTGGATTTTGCCGATGTCCTGATTTCCCAGCCAAGTGGCATGTTCCTGGTCAATGATCCGGATGTGCTTGGCATCGATGGGCTGAAAATCATCCTGCCAGGATTTTTCTTCAACCTTGCCGATCATATCGCGCAGATTGACTGACTGGAACATACCCATGGAAAGGATACCCCGGACCAAAACCAGGATAAGCAGAGCTACGAAAAGATAGGTGCCGCCGGGAAGTTCTTCCGAGGTTATGCCGGTGATCAATAGATTGATGCACATGGTCAGCAAAATCATGAAACTCAGGCCCCAGAACGGTCCAAAAAGACCGGGGCAGACAGCATAAACGATGCCTACCCACAAGATCATGGCTGCGACTGAGCGGACGATCCAGCCCAAAAGCCATTTGCCAGGGCCGTCTTCTTTCAGCTGATTGAAATTGGGGTTAAACCCGCCGATGACGCTGACAATAAAAGCCACCCAAAGATAACTCATTTTCTTTACTCCTTTTTTTCTGTTTTTGAGGTACGTTTTCGTACTAAAAAGCACAAAAAGCCGTAAAAATTTACGACATTTTAATATATCATTTTATCACACTTTTGTCAATAAAAAGCGGCCAGACAAGGTCAGGCCGCAAAATTGGTTTGGTTCGGATTCCGGGAGGCGCTTGGCGTCTCCGCTGGTAAGGCTTGTTGAGTCTTACTGGAATCCGAATTGTTAAGTCCCGCGTCGCCGGGGCTTTTTTAAAAAATTTAGTGTTTTTAGATGTCTCTTGTTCAGAAACATTTAAGGATGCTGCTTAAAGCGGATTTGCGCAAACCCACTTAAGCTTCTCCATCGGGTAGAGCAAGTTCTCCTGGTCGGAGGCAAATATCCCCAGGAAAAATTGCCAACACTCGGAAAGCGCTTCCTCGAGGCGGGGCTGCCTGCCCCAAGCGCTAACCTCCAAACCCGACGTCAGATCTGGAAACCGCAGATGCAGCTTCACATAGGCAACCGCAGATGCAGCCACCCTAGACCTGACAATTTTAATTTCGATTATGTCAGTAATTTAGCAAAAAATGTTCTAATTGTCAAGGGTTTGCTTTTTGTTTTATTTTAAGATAAAATTATATTATAAAAAGTTTAAAAATTATCTTATAATACAATGTTAACAACTGTATTAATTTTTCTGATTGTTTTAGGCATTTTAGTCCTGGTTCATGAATTGGGTCATTTTTTGACGGCCAAGCTTATGGGTATGAAGATTTATGAGTTTGCCATTGGTTTCCCCCCGAAGATCTGGAGTAAAAAAGGCAAAGATGGTGTAATTTATTCCATTAATGCCATTCCTTTGGGCGGTTTTGTTAATTTGAGGGAAACAGAATCAGAGGCCTCTGATCCCAATAGTTTTGTCAATAAAAAACCTTGGAAACGGGCAGTCGTTATTTTAGCCGGCGTAGCCATGAATTTTTTATTATGCGTTGTTTTGCTTTCGTTTGGTTTTATGTTCGGCTTACCCCAGTCAGTTGACCAGGATGCATTGAATTCGGGTCAGGTTACGGATTATAAAATTCAGGTGGTCACTGTTTTGGACGATAAACCCGCTAAAACAGCCGGTGTTGAAATTGGTGATGTTCTTTTAGCCGTTGATGACCAAAATATAAAAAGCGTCAAAGATTTGGTCGCTTATACAGGCACTAAAATCGGAGATACTGTTAATTTTAAATTTTTACATAATAAACAGGAGGTAACTAAGCCAATTGAAATCGCTGAATTGGAAAATGGTAAGGGCGGCATCGGCGTCGGCTTAGTGGAAACAGGTATTGTTTCTTATCCTGTTCATTTGGCTGTTTGGCATGGCATAAAATTGACACTGGCTCTGACCAAAGAGTTTGTTCTGGCTTTTGTTAACATTTTTAAGAATTTAATTATTGGCCAGCCTCTTGGTGTTCAGGTTTCCGGTCCGGTTGGCATTGCGGTTTTGACCGGTCAGGTAGCCAAGCTCGGTATAATTTATTTACTGCAATTTACCGCATTACTTTCGTTAAATTTGGCGATTATAAATGCCATACCATTTCCGGCTTTTGACGGCGGACATATACTTTTTATTATTATTGAAAAAATTCGCCGCAAGCCGGTTGATAAAAAAATTGAAGGTATTATTCACACCATTGGTTTTTCCCTGTTAATGCTGCTGATCATTGTGATTACCTTTCAGGATATTTTAAGGTATAGTCATTTTTTCAGTAACTTCTTTAGTAACCTTATTTAGAGCTGAAATAACGAAATTTTTTAATTATGTTAAAATATTAAGGAGAAAAAGCCTCCGCTGTGTCATGGTGAGCATAGTCGAACCATAGACACCATCGGCGCCACCCGTTCGACTATGCTCAGGGTGACAGAGGAGGCTTTTTCTCGGTCATAAATAATACCAGTATATGGAAATTAAATTAAAAGAATTAAAAGACCAGGCCTTGAAGGAAATTCGGGCCATACGCGATTCCGAGGAATGGCAGAAAATTGAAAATAAATATTTTTCGCGTAAAAGCGGGGAATTGGCCAAGCTTTTAAAGGATATCAGGGAAGTTTCTGAGGATTTGCGTCCCAAAATCGGCGCTGTGGCCAATGAAATTAAAAATGAAATCAGCCAGGCTTTGGAACAAAAAAAAGAGGAATTAAATTTGGATGTTGATGAAGATTTAGAGCGCGATTTTATTGATGTAACTTTGGAAATTGAGAAATATAAACTGGGGCATTTGCATCCGGTCACGCAGGTGCAAATGGAGCTGGAAGATATTTTTAAATCTTTGGGCTTTATGATTTTAGACGGTCCGGAATTGGAATCTGATTATTATAATTTTGAAGCTTTAAATCTTCCGTCCTGGCATCCGGCTCGCGATATGCAGGATACTTTTTATATTGATCCCAAATC
>JAPLYC010000097.1 GCA_026395755.1 Candidatus Parcubacteria bacterium
CAACTCCGGCAAGACTTATCCTAAACTGACCGCTTACTTGCGCCCCTAAAACCTTGACATAAATACCGTTAGCTCCGCCCCACTGTTCATATGTCTGCCAGAAAGGCTCCGAACCCAAGCTGCCGTCAGCCTGAACATACATACCGCTTTTAGCGTCGTAAATTGCATACAAAGTTTCCGGCGGATTACCGTCCTTATTGTCTAAAATTAACTGGACTGAATCTTCCGTAACTGCGCCGATTATTATGGGCAAAGGTTTATTAGCCAGAGTAAAACATTTATCCGTGTTTGAAGCCTCAGATTCTGTTTTATTATCTTCGATTGTTTTATACGTGGTAAAAAATCCCGAATATGAGCTGTTAGGCGTCAGGTCTTTTTCAGCATAAATAATTGCAGTACCGGAATCTGTTATTTCACGAATTAATAATGGCGATTCGTCAGTCTGTACTCGGTAAAAATTATACCCCGTCTTTTCCCAGTTAGAAGGAGCTTTTAATTGCCAGTTTATCTCATGAGAACTAATCGCCTTACAACTTAAAAGCAAACCCTGGGGCATAAAACCGGAAACAAGACCGGCGCTATTTCTGGCCAGAATATAAAATTGGTAACTTGCTGGATTATCAACAATATTTAAACCTTGTCTCCCTCCCCAACCTTCATAAGGTCGCCATTGAGGCTCATCTATATATAATTTACCGTCGGAATGCAAATATGAATCTGAATAATATTCATAAATCGCATAATCAGTCCCAGGCGGATTTCCATCGCCATTATCAATGGCAATTTGCAATCGGCCATCAGTTACGGTAATAATTGCCGGCAAAGGGTCATTAGCCAAGGTGTAACAACTGTCAGTATTTGATGGTGCCGATACGCCGTTTGAATTATAGGAGACAGCATATCTATTTTCATATTTTGTATTTGGCAGCAAATTTATTTCATCAAAATATCCCGAGCCAGTAACGATCTCCCCGGCCATATCAGAAATCTTGCCGGCATTGTCATACAAAGCAAACCCCGTCTCATTATTAGCGGCATCTTCAAATTTCCATCTAATTTTACTTGCGGTTAAAACTTCACATTTAAAATTAGCCGGAGATGAAGGCATTGCCCGATAGCTAGAAGCCTTGGTAACTTTTCTTAAAAATATTGAAACATTAGATGTATCAAGATTAGTCACCGCTAAATCCGTTTTCGTATCGCCGTTAAAATCAGCACTGGTAATGCCATATGGCCTCGAGCCGGCAGCATAAGTAGTTTTGCCGCTGAAAGTACCATTACCGTTACCAAACCATACTTCAACCCAATTATGACTAAATTCACTCGTCACTACTAAATCTAAATTTCCGTCTTCATTAAAATCGCCACTGCTTACCTCGTTAGTATTTGCTTCAAGGGGATAGAAAACAGCAGGATAAAAAGTCCCATCGCCTTTACCCAAGGAAATAGAGATAGATTCACTTCCGGAGATATACCTGTTATCATGAACGGCAATTAAATCAGCCTTATTATCATTATTCAAATCCGCCACGTGCAAGTAATAAGGGCCCAAAAGTGTACCACAAATAACATAATCAACTTTCCCGCCAAAACCGCCCGAGCCATTACCAAAAAGAACTGATATTGTGCCTGCGAATGAATTAGAAACCGCCAAATCTAATATTGCATCGCCATTAAAATCAGTAGTAACTACTGTATTAGGCGCACGGCCCACGGTATAATCAGTTTTACTGCCAAAAGTTCCATCACCATTTCCTAATAAAACTGATAAACTATCGCTATTCCCGTTAGCAACTGCCAAATCCTTATTATTATCGCTGTTAAAATCAGCGAAATTAATATTGGTACCTGCCACAAAAGTGCCATTACCAGTTCCAAGCAAAATAGAGGTGTAAGGTGCCGTATAATTAGCCACTGCCAGATCAATTTTATTATCCCCATTAAAATCAGCATTAACAATACTACGCGGATAAGTGCCGACAAGATAATTAACAGCCGGCATAAAAACATCAAGGCCGGTACCGATGCTTCCCTTATTTGTTAATATTGAAATATTATCAGATCCAAAATTTGCCGAGATTATATCAGAATTAAGATCATTATCTATATCAGCTATAAAAATTCCATGAGGAGTTGTTCCCACCGTATAACCAACCGCAGAGCCAAAATTGCCGCTGCCATCACCTAATAGCAAAGAGACTTTATTACTTGAAGCATTGGTAACGGCCACATCCTTGTTATCATCATTATTAATATCAGCTATAGCTAAAGCATAAGGACCAGTGCCGGCAGTAAAATTATTTGCTGCGGCAAATGTGCCATCACCATTACCTGATAAAACTGAAATGTTATTACTGCCAAAATTAGCGGTTATTAAATCCGGATTAGCATTGCCATTAATATCTTCCAGCCAGACAGTATGGGGATTTGACCCGACGTTGTAATTTACCGCGGCGCTAAAAGTGCCAGCTCCACTACCCAAAAGAATAGAAACATTATTACTGCCGGAATTAGCCACTGCTAAATCTAAGTTCGTATCATTATTTAAATCAAGTGAAAATACCGAGTATGGGCCGGTACCCGCTCCATAATCGACTGGTGCTGCTAAAGTGCCGTCGCCGTTTCCTAACAGGACGGAAATATTATTACTGCCATAATTAGCAACTACCAAATCATTATTACCATCCTTATTATAATCCGAGCCGAAAATGGCATAAGGATTTGTCCCCACGGCATAATCAACTGCTGCGCCGAAAGTGCCGGTACCAGTGCCTAAAAGAATAGAAATATTATTACTGCCCGAATTAACCACTGCCAAATCTTTTTTGCTATCATTATTTAAATCAATAATATTTACAGCCAAAGGAGCAGTGCCTACGGCATAATTAATTGCCGGATCAAAAACTCCGCTGCCCTGACCATGCAAAACTGAAACGCTATTACTGCCTGAATTTACAACCACTAAATCTTGAATGTTATCGCTATTTAAATTAGCACCTGCCACTGCTTCTGGAGCGGCTTGGACATTAATATTATTAACTGGAAGAAAACTTCCAATCACACTAAATGGCTGGACATCAGTAGTTAAATTTAGAATCGGCTGATAAATATCTACATTAAAAGTTCCCGGATTTGCTAAATCTGAAGCATATATCTGCATGGATAATTCTGTGGCACTGACATATGTAGTTGGCCGGTTGGAACCATTAAACCTGGCAACTGATGAGCTATCAAATCCGCTGCCGATAATAGTCAGAGGAAAGCCGGGAGTCCCGGCTAAGGCTGACTCCGGGAAAATGCTGTCCAGATAAAAATTCAAATCTAACAAAATAGAAACACTATTATTATCATAATTTGCTGAAGCTAAATCCAGCCTATTGTCTCCGTTAAAATCACCGCTAGTCAAGCCACGCGGTCCATTTCTTACCTCATACAATTTTTGGGGCTGGAATGTGCCATTGCCATTACCCAGTAAAACTGATAAGACCCAAATCTGAGATCTGGGATCAGGCATTGGCGGATCATAATTCTGATAATTAGCTACGGCTAAATCCTGGATACCATCATTATTTAGATCACCGGCAACAACTGTATAGGGTTTAAATTTAACATTGTAATAGACAGGCGCTTGGAAACTGCCATCGCCGTTATTTAACATAATACCGGCTCTGCCGTCAGTTAAATCGCCATTTTGAGCGGACACCGCCAAATCACTAAATCCATCCCCGTTGAAATCAGCGCTCGCTACAGAATAAGGCGCATAAGGAGTAATCGTATAAGCGACAGCAGCAGCAAAAGTACCATCGCCATTGCCAAATAGCACTGAAACATTATTAGTATTGCTGACATGTGCTGTGACTAAATCCAAATTATTATCATTATTTAAATCTTTGGCAATAATATATTGCGGACTAGCGCTTACATCATAATTAACAGCCGCGTTAAAGCTGCCGCTGCCGTTATTGAGCAGGACTGAAACTTTACTCACGCCAAAGCTTGAGTCATAGTTTGCCGCTGCTATATCCTGTTTATTATCATTATTAAAATCACCCGTTACTACCGCGCGCGGTGATGATACTACGTTAAAATTCGTAGCAGCCGCAAAAGTGCCATTACCGTTATTAAAAAGAACTGAAATTTGGGTGCCGCTAATATAACCAAAAACTAAATCCTGGTAAACATCGGAATTAAAATCAGCGGCAGCTACGGAATAAGACCAAGTAGGCTTAATAGGATAAGATGCGGTTGTTGTAGGAACGCCGTTAACGTTGCCCAGTATAACTGAGGCGTTACCTTTATTGGCAGTTACCAAATCCAAAAGATTATCATTATTCACATCAACACTAATAATTGACTGGGGATTTGTGCCCACAGGATAATGTCCGAGAGCGCCTAAATTTCCTTGCCCAATGCCAAACATAATTGTTAAGCCGCGCGTGACTCCCTCCGTAGTATTAACAACCGCTAAATCCATCTTACCATCATCATTAAAATCAGCAGCTGCCGAACAAGTAGCCCCGTTGCCGGAGCTATATTTACCGGCAAGCGTGAAACTACCAGCGCCGTCATTAAAATAGATTGCCACTAAACTATTAAAGACATCACTAATTGCTAAATCTAATTTTGTATCAGCATTAAAATCAGCGACAGTTAAATGCCTTGGTTTAACACCCGCAGCAATTACAGAAATATCAGTTGCGGCTGTAAAAGTGCCATCACCAACCCCAAGTAAAATTGAAAGGCTACCGCTTCCATAATTATTGGTAATTAAATCAGTAATTGTGTCATTATTAATATCAAACGTTTTAACAGAATAAGGCGACATACCAACAGTGTAATTTACTGCCGGGTTAAATGTGCCGTCGCCATTACCTAAAAAAACGGATATTGTATTTAAACCGTAATTAGCCACCACTAAATCAATTTTACTATCATTATTGAAATCACTTGCAGTTACCCCGGCAGGTATTGTCCCCAAACTATAGGTACTATTTAAAGCAAAAAGCCCCGTACCATCATTAAGAAAAATCTTAACTTTATAAGTGGCAGGAGCGCCTGTAACTAAAGTAATAGCAAGATCAAGCTTGTGATCATTATTAAAATCAGCCGCAGCTATTCCCATTGGGGTGTTACCTGCTCCTACTCCGACATCATAAGTAGCTGCCATAAAACCACCCGTTCCGTCTCCAGAAAATACAGAAAAAGTACCACCTAACTGATTGATTAGCGCGATATCCTTGTTAGCATCGTTATCAATAAAACCGCTAATCATCTCCGTGGGTTTACTACCGGTTCCCCACTTTGCTTGAGCATCAAAGGTGCCGTCAGCATTCCCTGAAAAAAATGAGAAAGTCGCTTCATCACGATTTGTAACGACAAGATCATTAATAGAATCATTATTAAAATCATCAGTAATAACAAAATTAGGATAACTGCCGGTTGCATAAAATGTGGGCTGCCAAAAAGGAATGGCATTTGAAGTGTGTAAAAAATAATAAATAAATCCCAAAACAGCTATAAACAAAAAAACTACGCCCCAAAAAAGCTTAGCTTTAGTATTAAAAAATCTCAAAAGAGACGGGATTTGTCTTATTTTCCGCAACTTGATCATATATATTTTTTAATAATATATTACAGCTAATATTATACCATAATTCCCCTTGTATGGCTAAAACAACTAACCATGATCATTTGTTACAACCATGCTTGGATTTTCCTTGGGAACTGCTTGTTGCTTAGCCAAGGCAATATCCAGTTTAACGATTTCATCTGTAGTGGCCAGATCAATCGGCTTGATTTCCTTAGCCTGATAACCGTCTTTTTCAGCCAGTATCTGAAAAACATTTTTACCCACCAAAAAGGCATAGCGTCCCTTGCTGTCAGTC
>JAPLYC010000003.1 GCA_026395755.1 Candidatus Parcubacteria bacterium
TAACCACTTCTGGTTACTACAATTATAGCAAAAACCACGTAAATCTTATAGTTTCCTATATTATAATACCTTTTCTAAAATAAATCAAGTCTAACTGCCATTTTTAGCCTGACTGCCAACAGGCAAGGTTTCAAACTCCAAAATATCCTTTTTAGTATTGAGTGGCTGCCAAAAGCCCTCGTGCTTATAGACTTTTAATTTCATCTTAGGAAAAACATCATATTCCAAACTTCCCTTGGCCGGTAAAAGACTATTCAGGTCATTTTTACTGAATAAATACCAGCCACAGCTGACCCAATCATTTAAAATCGGTTTTTCAATGAACTTGGCATAGCCGTTTTCTTCTTTAACCAAGCCAAACGGTAAACGCGGATGAGCCACGCAAATAGCATTAGCTCCATATCGTTCTAATCTTTCCAAATCAATATCTGTAATATCGTCGCAATTAAAAACCAATATATTATCAGACTCAATCGAGCCTAAAGCTTGTCTCAAAGCGCCGGCTGTTCCCAACGGCTCTGTTTCAATGGCAAATTCAATAGGATACCCGGGATAGTTGACTTTAACATAATCAATAATTTCTTCGGCCTTATACCCCAAAGAAAGAATTATTTTAGCTAATTTCTTAGTAGTCAATAAATAATCCAGCTGATGCCCTAGAATTACCTTGTCCTTAACCTTTACCAATGGCTTGGGCAAAACATCTTCCATGCGATTGCCCTTGCCGCCGGCCAAAATAATCGCCTCCATTTTATTGTCTTATTTTTAATGTCTCCATTATTCCTGCCAGTAAAGTCGTTGCTATTTTTTTATCCATGGCACCGGCGACTTTTTCAATTTCATCCCATTTTTTTAACAACTTCTGGGAAAATTCCAGTTTCTTATTAGCCGGAGCTTGCTCGTACTGCTGATATAAGGTTTTTCTTTGCATAACTAAAGTTTGCATACGCATTAATAAAACCGGCAATTCCCTGTCACCCTTGGCTAAATTTGCATCGATTAATTCCCTAAGGCCTTCTTTTTTTAGCGGCGGAACATTTTCTAAAAGCTGATTAATAACCTGCTCATCAGACATACCTTCAACTTTAATCGGTTCTCTTCCCGGTTTTTTCCCAAAATCGGTTTCGAAACTTGACATTTCCATATTTTTTCTTAATCCGCCGAAGCTTGATGCGAAGGCGGATAAAATTAATATTAAATTTATAAATTAATTACCGGCGGAATTGGTTTAATAAAATTCTGCGCCCAGGTATAAGTATAAGCACCCTGATTAGGTATAATTATTATATCATTTTCCTTCATTTTCTTGGCATAGCAGTAATAGCCCCAAAAATCCTCTGGCAGACACAAGGTTCCCTGTAAAAGTACTTTAATTTCCTTAAGCGCCGGTCGGGTCAAATTAATAACCGGATAATAATTGGTCTGGTAATACTCCCAGCCTGCCATATTTATGCCGCCGTCCAATATTACCATATCCTCATCCTTGACATCAATAACCCTCATTACCAGGTGCATAGACTTGGTGGAAATAATACGGCCGGGCTCAAAAAAGTAATGGCAATTCACCACCGGCTTTAAATAGCGTTTAATTGACCAGCTGATTGTCTCCACGTAGTCTTTTAGTGTTGCCGGTTTATTAATATAGTACTTGGCGGTAAAATTAGGATTTTGATTATAAAAATCAGCAGCGGTTTTAATCACATCACCCTGCGGCATGTCCCAGGGATAATAACCGTCAACCAACCGCGGCATAAATCCGCCGCCCAAATCAATAAACTTAATTTCAGCCAGTTCATCTTTGCTAAAATTATAGCGCAGGTATTTCCCCAGAATTTTTATCAGATCATGATATGGCTTTTCCGTTTCATTTAGGCTCATATGACACTGAATGCCTTCCAGTTTAATGCGCGGATATTTCTTGGCCAGCTGCCAAAATTTAGCTAATTCCTTCAAATCAATGCCAAACTTACGCCAGCTGCCGTGTAATTTGGTATGAATTCGTATTCCGGCTCTGATGGTCTCACCTTTTTTTAAAAGTTCTCCCAGTCTTTTTAATTCGCTGAAACTGTCCATCTGGATTAAAACCTTATGTCTATGTTTGATTGCCAGTTTCAATTCAGCCGGTGTTTTTCCCGGACCGCTAAAAACAATGTGCTTGACTTTAGTTGCCAAAGCTAACTGCAATTCCCGGCCGCTGGAAACATCCAGTCCCAGACCATTTTTAACCACTTCTTTCAATACACCAGGGTAATGATTTGATTTAACCGCATAATACGCCTGGTAATTCGGGACATGCTTATGAAATTCAAATTTAAATTCCTTAATGCTTTTATCAAGCTCTTTGCGGTCAAATAAATAAAAGGGAGTCTGACGATTTTGACCCAGCTCCAAAATTGCACGGCGCTTGACCATTGTTTCCCTGACAACATTTAATAAACGACCGGTAAAATCAGTCGACCGTTCGCGCATCAATTTATGGACCAATCTTTTACTTTTTCTAAAATTTTTTACCAGCATGTTAGCTTTGCAATAATTCTTTAAATTTAATCAAGTTCTGACTCTTGGCCTTGGCTCTCAGTTCTTCGACAAAGTCTTCCTTATCTTTTTTGGTCTTAGTTTCATCAATATAAAATGACAACACTTTTTCTGCAATTTTACTAAAAGTCTTAAAAGCCCGGTCAACATCAGTAATTTCATAACCGGATTCTGTTTTTTTCAAAGCGCCGTTGGAAAGCAAGGCGTCAATCATAGCAATGCCGGTGTAATGATATCGTTCTCCCATGCTTTTAGGCTTGCTGGAATTACGTACCAGATAACCGCTCATAATGCCGATTTCAGAGATTAATAAACTCTTCAGGTCAACTTTGATATCTCCCTTTTTCGCGGCTTCATAAACCAATTTTAAACCGACTGTCTCAGCTTTCAATTCTTCCAAAATCCAGGCGCTGGAATCCTTACCCAGCCTTTTTCTGATTTCATCACTGTCGCTGGTAATAATATTATGTCCAATTTCATGCATGGCTGTAGAAATCAAAGCTCCTTGGCGATATTTTTTTTCCGAGACTTCAATTTTACCTAGGATTTTTTCTGCCAATGGCATTTCAATATAATTAGCAACATCTTCAACAGCATTAGTATGGGCTAAAATTATTTTTTCCCCGCTTTCAGCCGTGGTAAAAAAATGCAAATTTGGCCCAAAAGCAAAAGGCTGAAAGTTCAAGAGCACTTTGGGTATATCATATTTTGGCTGAGAACCTAACTTTTTATTAAGATAAACCTGAGCATAATCGCGCACTTTATTAAACCATTTTTCCATTTTCATTGCCCGCTCCGTGCGCTGGCCATAACGCAGTTCAATATCAGTTTTATTTTCATGCACGCCCTGGCATTCCTGAGTTATCAGCATAACAGGACAACCTTCCTGCGCCAATTCACTGCATTGGGCATTCAGGCCAGTCCAAAGATCAAGAGCTTTGGGTGGATTTGTTTCTGTGGAACCGTAAGTTTCTGCAACTGACTGTAAATACGGCGCTAATTTTTCATAACTTGCGGGGACTTTCTTTTCAGCCACTAATTTCTCCACTTTATTTTTTAAAACCATGAGATATTTCGTGATTTTTTCAAATTCCTGGGGAAACATTTTTGAATATGGCACTAAATCTATTTCCTCGCCTTTATCTTTACGATATAAATCATATAAAAATTCCGCGCCTTTTTTGGAACCTAATTTTGTTTTTTCCATACCGCCCGGCTGGTCATGAAATTCAATTTGTTTAATATAAGCATGATCAATATATTTGCCGAATAAAGCCCCAAAATTAATCATTAATTTTAATTCTTCGTGATTCATGCCCATTTTTTTCAATTGTTCCTCTTTTATATTTCTGCTCCAGTGTTCAATCAAAGCTACAGATGCGAGTTGCCTTTCTGAAGCCAATAAAAGCAAAGAGCGCCAAGCTTCAGGCGCCACCGGTCGTAATTGTTCCAATGTCATTAATTGCCCGATCTGAAACATTTTTTCCAATTCCTGGGGATTTTTCAATAATCGGATGGATTCCAAATTTTCCTTGGTTTCAGGAACCGCCTTTAACCACTTAGCCGCATTTTGAGTTACAAATTCAGTCACATATTCCTGCCATCTTTTATTAACTTCATTCTTAGCAGCCAAAAATAAGTCCTCAACATTTTCCATGTTCCCTGGGACTTCTGGCCAGCCCTCCTTTTCTATCGAATCTTTAAGTCTTTGTCTGGCTTCCCGGCTTAAATCAATATACTCGGGTAAATCCTGCTTTTCCAAGATAGCCGAACGTTTGCTGGTATCCGGTGATTTAAAACTTTCCCCAAACCTAGCTTCTGGCATATTATTTTATAGTAATAATTATTTTGTGTTTGGTAAATCTGGCTTTATCCCCTTTTTGCATCACTGTACTCCATAGTTTCAGCCACTCGCCTTTATTTAAAAATCTTAAACGGTAAGGGTCATAATTATCCTTATCCATGGCTGCCTTATGGGAAAAAACATCATCAAAGACAATGGTCTTTTTCGCTACGCGATAAGCTTCTTTCATGGCCTTTTTTATATCCTCAATAGTCTTTAAATAGGAATAAGTGGTATAAATATAAACCAAGTCAAATTGTTTATTTCTAAACGGTAACTTTTTGGTGCAATCCACGCATTTGATAAATGGCAAATTAGCATTTTTTACGGCAAAAGCAGAAAAATCAATGCCAAAAACATCGCATTTTTTCTTGTATTTTTGCTCTAAAATTTTCTTCATTTCCTTGGCCAGATTGCCGCAGCCGCAGCCAATATCCAAAAACGACTGAAACTTATATTGTCTCAGCAAGCCATGCGCGATCTTTTTGTAGTTCATGAACTTGTCATAATCCTCATACACCCCGCCAAAGTAATATTTTTTGTTGAAACTCTTTTTCGTAGTTGCCATGTATTTTAATATTTATAATTATTTTTCTAAATTTTAAACTATTAATTGCAACTTTGCACTTTAAATTTTGAACTTTAAACTTTATATCGTATTTGTCATCAAATGCGAATACGGCGGCCTGTTCTTATAGCGCTTAATCGCCAGAGCAATTATTTCTTCCAAAAATTCACCGTAATCAAGGCCGGTTAATTTAGCGACTTCCGGCACGCAATTACCCTTATTAATTGAAGGATTAGGATTTAATTCCAGAACATAAGGATTGTCATCCTTGTCCACCCGAATTTCCACCCGTCCATAATCATGGCAGTCTAATATATTGTACGTGTCCAAAGCAATCTCACTTAAAAGGGTTTCCAATTTTTTACTGATGTTCTTGGCCGGACGCTGGACGACAATACCGGCTTTTTCCGGAGTCACATCAGGCGCGAATTTAATATCATGAGTATAGATGTGCCATTGATCCTGAGGCATGTCCTTAAAAATAGATCGGGATAGGGGCAAAACCTTCAGATCATCTTCTTCACTGCCCAAAATGGAAACATCATATTCATCACCTTCAATATATTCTTCAATCAAAGCCGGGGAGCCTAAATCAACAATCACATTTTTCAATTGTTTCAGCAATTCTTCAGGATTGGAGACGACCGACTCATTGGTTATGCCGATAGAATTATCCGTATTAGACGGCTTAACTATCAAAGGATAGCGCAAATCAGAATTAATCTCATCGTCCATGGAATAAATATAATCCCATTTCGGCGTCGGTATGCCGTGAAAAGATAATAATTTTTTAACTCTGATTTTATCAATGCATAAACTTAAAGTTGACGGATTGGAACCTGTATAAGGAATCTGCAGAATATCATATAAAGCCGCAGCATGTGGTTCCAGCAAAGAAGAGTCATTAATCCTTTCGCAGACATTAAACACCAAATCAACGTCACTATTTTTCAAATCATTATATACCTTGTCAACATTATTAAAATCAAAGAAAGAAGTTTTATACCCCTTTTCCTGCAAAGTCTTTTCAATATTTTTGCCCACATCCATTAATTCATGACCGACCAAATTTTCCGTATCTTCGTACATATTGCAGGCAATGCCGATATGCAATTTCTTTATTTGAGCCTTGGTTATACGCCTGATTTTTTCAATTTTGGCGGCGCGCACAAATAAATTGGCGGAAATTGCGGCTGTGGAAAATTTATTCTTTCTGGAAGTTTTCCCGATCGAAGATTCAGGTGCAAATTTGGCGATTTCATATTTAATTTCCTTCAAAGCAGTTTTTAAATTATCCTGGGCGTCGAGCAAGCTATAGCCGGATACCGTAATCCATCCGAGGTTGTCATAGCCTTCTGGTGGCGCCAAAATCGGGTCGCCGATTTCCTTATAAAAATGCATTTCCCCTACTGCCTGCCATTTTTCAATTTCATAATTTACATTGGCGGAAATCAAGACTCCGGAATAATCAGGCCGGAAATCCTGACCAATAATATATTTCAAAGGTTGCTCCGGCTTTTTTATTTTAATAAAATAACCCAGGGCAATCATAACCGCGTATTCGATCAAATCCACCCCCCAGCAGCCTTTTATATAAGAATAAACATAATCACCGCCCATACGCAGATTGATTTCAATCGGCACCGGGCCATGAGGCGTGGATTTGGCTTCCCAGTGTACCAGGCCGTTTTGCAAACCGAGTTTTTCCAGAGTTTCTTCAGCCTGCTCATATAATTCCTGCTTTTTATAGCCGGGCAAGCTGGAAGGGATCGATTGGCCGACTTCCACAAAAAAAGGCTCCTGAGTCTGAAAATTATCGGAGATTGACCAGAATTTTATTTTGCCGTTCTGGATAATGATATCAATATCAACTTCATCGCCTTCAATATATTCTTCTACGAAAATATCCAGACCGTCAGCCAGCGCGCTTTCCGTATTAGTGGAAATATTTTTCTTTATATAATTATAGGTGCTAATCAAATCATCTTTGCTGTTTACTTTAATGACAAAAGCGCTGGAAGCGCCATAAGCCGGCTTAATCACCACGGGAAATTGAAAATCTTCCGGCAAATTCTCAATTTCAGCCAGGTTTTTCAAAAGCATGTGTTTCGGCGTGGCAATTCCGTTTTCCTGACAAAATTCTCTGAACAAATATTTATTTCTAACACTTTTGGCGATATTATAAGGTATTCCGATCCAGTTAAATTTATCCGCAATTTTTGCGGTTAAAAGAACATCATCTTCCCAAAATGTCACCACACCGTTAATTTCCACCTCCGCGTTATTGGCCATAAATTCCCTGATGGCATTAATGCATTCAGTCTGGTTGGTATTATCAGCCAAAATCCAGTGGTCAACATATGATGCCGCCCAATTTTTTTCCTTATTGAGACAGACCACCTTCAAACCCAGTCTTTTTAATTTTTGCAAAATAAAACGTTTTTTAAACGAACCGGTATTAACGACCAAGATTGTTTTATCCGCGAAGCTGTTTCCGTTTTTCATATGGATTGATTTAATTCCTCCTGATAAATATTTAGTAATTTAGTTTGTAAATGTTTGGGAACGGTAACCATAGGATAAATTTTGAAAAACTTTTGGCGCAGCATTTTTTCCTGCTTAATCGCCTTGCCCAGATATTTTTTCTTAAATAACTCAATCAAAGCCCCATGCCAACCATTGCGATAAGCCAACAAAAAAGACAATAGCTGTTCTTGTTCCACCTGCGCTGGCATTTCATAGGCGCGACGGTTTTTTAAATTAAACAGCGGATAAAGCTGCTCATATTTTTTATCAAACATATTATGCTTCATTCCAATTTTTTTAGGATCACCGCCTACGGCCGCAGAATATAAAAATGCCTTGGCGCACATCGGGCACTGATTGCACCATCTGTCATTTAGGGTCATTTCCTGGGCGCAGGACATCACGTATTTCAATAAATGAGGATAACGGCTGTATAAAATTTTCATTTCAACCAGATTATAAATGGGTTCAACCAAACTTGCCACCTGGTAATTATTCGCGGTAAACTTTTTTAATTCCTCATTCAATTTTCGGGCATAACCTGAAGACTGATCAAAAGAAGGATAAGCCTTATATCCGTCCTGTATCCAAAAATCGTCCAAATTTTTCTCATTCCCTAAAATCAAATATTTTGTCCGATGATAATAGGCAAAAGGCAAAAATTCCAAAGCAAAGGCCAGCATGCCGTTGGAATTGTCAAATTCTTGAATTTTAACCGGCCAATTTTTATTATAAAAAATACTATCCGCATTATCTTCCAGATATTCAATTTTTTCTTTTTCATTTTTAATGAAGGCTTTGATAATTTTTCGTTTATGTTCATTTTCAATACTATATTCCCCTTCCATTTCATTAACATAAACAAGCTGATATTTAATGCCCAGCTCCTTGGCCAAGCCATAAGTCAGTAAACTATCTTTACCGAAAGACAAGGCCAAGATAGCTTTATTATCCGAGGTTTGTTTTTGAGGAACTATTTTATTTGCTTGATTAGTCTTGGCAAACTTTATTTTTCGGTTTTTATATAAATTTACCAGCCCTGAAACATTCTTTTTATTGACGAATCCAACATGAGGCAAGTCGCCAATAATGCCAAAGTCTGCGATTTTTTTCAAAGAAGGGATACCCATCCCATAACTTAATTTTTTTTCAGTTGCCACCCCCAAAGGTCCTGTGCGGGAATAAATAAAATTTTCCGTTAAAATATTTTTCTTAAGAAATGGCCGCCAAATTTTTCCGGGATAAATTACCGAGTACTGCCCCTGGCCATTTACAAAAATTTTAAAGCCATCACTATCGGCTTGATAAGATATTTTTAATTCGGAAAAATTTTCATTTAAATTATTTTTTATCATTAAAATTCAAGTTTTATTTATATTTTAAGTATATGACTAGTGATTTTTATTGTCAATGATTTTTTGGCCTTTTTGTAATTTTTTACAAAACATTTTTTCAGAAAATATTTTTAATTAAAAAAGAGTCCCGCAGTGCGGCACTCTTTTGAATTTTACTTTATAACATAACGCTGAAAAGCAGACAAGATAATTTTTTCCAGCATCCGGCTGTATCTTAGCCCTGCCAAAGCCGACATTTTTGCCAGATGGCCGTCATGACACCAGCCTGGATTGGGATTAGCTTCTAGTAAGCGAGGCTGACCCATGGCATCCAAACGCCAGTCAAATCTGGCATAATCATGACAGCCGAGCTTTGAAAACAGCATAATAGACTGGGCAACCATGGTCAGCAACGTCTTTTCAGGCAAAAAAACGGGTTTGCTTTTAACCAGTTGCCAATATAGCGAATCAGGCAGCCATTTGGATTCATACCCGGCAATTGGCGGCAGATTTTTCGGCAAAGCCGAATAATCATCCTCAATGACAGGTAAGATTTGAAAATCATGCGGCGGATTGCCTAATATGCCCAGGCTTAAATCCTTACCGGATAAAAACTCCTGGATCAAAATTTCCGTTCTGGGAAATTTTTTTTGCATATCAGCCAAAGCTTCTTCCAATTCTGCCCGGCTATAAGCAACACCTTTGGCTGTTATGCCGATACCGCCATCGCCTTTATTCGGTTTAACTATGGCGGGGAATTGATTCACTTCTGTGACTGAACCGTAGCTATAGGGAATGCCGATTCCCAAATCTGCAGCCAGAACCAATACTTTTTTCTTATCGTAGCAAAGCCGCATACATTTAGCCCTGGCGCCGGTATAAGGCAAACCCAGTTTTTCCAAAAAAATCGGGATGGCATCTTCATGTACCGGATTGTTCATCCAGCCTTCATCGCACAAATTGAGAACCAAAGAGACTTGACCTGCTAAAGTTTTTAATTTAGCTTGCAAAGTCCGATGGTTATTCAAATAGATAAATTTATAATCCGGTAAAGTCCTCAGCGCATCTTTCAAGACGCTGACAACTTTCAAGTCCTCGGGATTGAATTTGCCATCCTTTTTAACTAGATCCGGCAACCTCGGATCTCCTAAAATTACGGCGACTTTCTTTTGATTGGCAAAGTGCGATTTTTTCTTATTAACCATTATCTCCTCCTTCTGACTTTCTTTATCTCAATGTTTAATTCTAACTTTTAAAAATAAAAAAGTCAAGACCTGCGTCTGACTTCTTATATTTCCAATAGCTAATTCCCAATTCCCAATTCCTATTTCCCTATTATCTTATAAACCAACTCAACATACCTTTTTCCCGCGTCTTTATACAAAAGCTGACTGATATTGCGGGCTAAATTTTGCCGTTCGGGTAAATTTTGCATCGAAGCATCAATCACCTGCACAAATATTTCTTTGGTTAATTTTTCCTGAGGTAAAATTTTTACCGCATTATATTTGAAAAAATACTGCGCATTGATTTCCTGATGTCCCGGGATGGGAATCAGTAAAGCCGGCTTACCCAAGGCTGCCAATTCAGTCAGGGTGGAAAATCCTGCCCTACTTATAACTAAATCAGCAACAGCCATGGCATCAAAAATTTCCTGATTTAAAAATTCATAACCGCGATAACGCTCCTCAATTAATTTTAAAGTCTCCCTGTTAAAATAATCATTAAATTGCTGACTAATGCTTTTGCCTTTGCCGGTTAAATGAATAACCTGATATTTAGCGATTAATTGTCCAAGGGTGTCAAAAATCATCTGATTAATCATGAGCGCGCCGGTACCGCCGCCAAGAATTAAAATTGTAGGCAAAGTAGAATTGAGTTTAAATTCCAGCAGACCCTTGTCGCGATTACCGGCCAAAACCGCTTTTCTAATAGGATTGCCGATATGAAAAGTTTTTTTAGGATCAAAGATATCTTTTGATTCGTCAAAAGTCACTGTTACGGCCGTTGCCTTTTTTGCCATCATCTTATTGGCTAAGCCGATTTCCAAATCCTGCTGATGCACAATTCTGGGAATTTTTTTTAACCAGGCGGCATAAACAACCGGCACAGCCACAAAACTTCCGGCAGTCAAAACAATATCGGGCTTAAACTTACTCATTATAGAATAAGATTGAAGAATACCGATGATAACTTCAATCGGAGTTAAAATATTCCAGAGACTCAGGTACCGCCTTAATTTTCCGGAAACAATAGACTTAAAAGGTATCTGATAGCCAGCTAAAAATTCCTTTTCCGGTCCTTTCTTTGTCCCCAACCACAAAACTTCCAGATTTGTTTCTCTGACTTTTAATTCTTCATAAATAGCCACCAGCGGTGAAACAGAACCCATTGTTCCGCCGCCGGAAAATAATACCTTCATGTATTTGATTATAAATTCTATATGAATTAAAAATTCCAAATGCCAAATGACAAGTTCCAAATAAATTACAAGCTCCAAACTCCAAATTCGAAATTTGTTTGTTATTTTAGAATTTGTATGTTGATATTTATTTGATTTTT